>JALCRY010000018.1 GCA_022652985.1 Eubacteriaceae bacterium
GGCAGCCGCTATAACGATACTGCTCTCAGCTATACTTACGGCGGCAAAAACATCGAGGAAGTCCTTGGTCTCACGATCGATCAGGCCCTGGAATTCTTCACGCAGCCTAAAATCACCGAACCGCTCAAAACACTTCAGGATGTAGGTCTCGGCTATATGACGCTCGGGCAGCCGACAAGCACGCTTTCCGGCGGAGAAACTCAGAGGCTCAAACTGGCGAGCGAGCTCAACAAGGAAGGCAATATCTACGTGCTTGACGAACCTACCACCGGACTGCACAACAGCGACGTAAAACAGCTTCTAGCCCTGCTGCGCCGCCTGGTCGATCAGGGAAATACCGTCGCGGTCGTGGAGCACCGTCTCGAGCTGATCGCCGAAGCAGACTGGATCATCGACATGGGTCCCGCCGGCGGCAAGAACGGAGGAGAAATCATTTTCACCGGCACGCCTGAAGAGCTGACCGGCTGTGCGCGCTCTGAAACAGGGAAATACCTGAATATGAGCCGCAGCCGCTAAACAGGCAGGCGACATTTCAGGGGATTTGTTTAATGAACAGCTGTTTTGCAGGCGTTATAATAGAGTATAAATAACGAAGACATTAAAGGAGGCAGATTCTAATGAAAGAAGTATTTATACCCGAGTATCTTGCAAAAAGCAAAGAGACACTGAAAAAAGTCCTGACCGACATGCAGTATCATGTGACCCAGGAGAACGGCACCGAGCCGCCGCACAGCGGCGAATACTGCGACGAGTTCAGAAGAGGCATCTATGTGGACGTCACGACCGGCGAACCGCTTTTTCAGTCCGGTGATAAATTCGAATCAGGATGCGGCTGGCCCTCATTCTCCAAACCGATATCGCCTGACGTCATCAGGATACTTGAAGACGACTCGCTCGGCATGCAAAGAACAGAAGTCAGATCGCGCAGCGGAGACTGCCATCTCGGCCACGTATTCGAAGACGGTCCTGAAGAAAGCGGCGGACTGAGATACTGCATCAACAGCGCATCGCTCAAATTCATACCGTACGAAGATCTGGACAAAGAAAGAAGATATTCGAACCTCAAAGTACTGTTCGAATAAAAACCGGACGTACTGACGAGACGCATCAGATGAGAGAGAGAAATAAAACATGAAAGTACTTATGATAAACGGCAGCCCGCACGAACACGGCTGCACATATACAGCACTGCATGAAGTCGAAAAAAAACTGGCAGAGCACGGCATCGCATCTGAGATATTCTGGATCGGCAGCAAACCGGTCCCTCAGTGCATCGCCTGCAGAAAATGCAGCGAAACCGGCCGCTGTATATTTGACGACAGCGTGAACAGCATACATGAAAGAATAGGCGAATTCGATGCCATGGTCGTCGGCTCCCCGGTTTATTACGCGAGCGCGAGCGCTCAGGTCTGCGCATTCCTTGACAGGCTGTTCTTTTCGGGCGGTAATGATCTTGCAGGAATGTTCGGCGCGTCAGTGGTTTCATGCCGCCGCGGCGGAGCAAGCGCCGCCTTCGACAGGCTGAACAAATACTTCCTTATCGCCAGCATGAACGTTGTTTCGTCGCAGTACTGGAACCAGGTGCACGGCAACACGCCGGAGGAAGTAATGCAGGATCTCGAAGGACTGCAGACTATGCGGACACTGGGTGAAAATCTCGCCTATCTTCTGAAGTGCAGAGAGGCGGGAAAAGCGAACGGCGTACCGGAACCGGAATATGAAAAAGGCATCGCGACTAATTTCGTGAGATAAGCCACTTCTGGAATTTATCGACGCCCCAGCCGACATACCACACACCCGCCATCATTGCAGCAGCGATCTGCAGCGGATAAGTACCGGCACCGGCAATACCTCCGGGGCCCATTATCGTTAGTCCGATCGCCCACCCGCACAGCCATGACGGCAGATATATGAACTGCGGACAGAAAGATGAGAGCATTACCGCCAGACCGCCGAGAACAAAAAGCGTGACGAAAAGCCCGGCGCCTGCGGACAGAGGAAGATGCGGCATTACTGCGAGCGCAAGATACGCCCACAGATCGCCGAGAAGAAATCCGACGGAGATGCGCACCCCGTCACCGGCTTTGTTGCCGTTCGCAACATAAAGTCCGGCGCATATGAGAGCCACAGCTCCTGTTTCGACGCCCAGATGAGGCGCCAGGACCGCCCAGATCGGCGGCAGCAGCGCTATTCCCAGCGCCAGCGTCCAAGTTTCTTTTTTCATCGTCACTCCTTTTCCGTATCTGTAACCAGTTTATCATCGGAGTGCCGCTGAGGTATAATACCTCTTAAGATATATACTTCATAATCAAAAACGACAAGACCGCGCCCATTGAAGCGCGGTTTTGCCGTGTACGTCAGATATATGATTTTTACCTATCTGTCAAAATGCGGGCCCTTCCAGTACAGAGGCTTGAACACTTCCGCTTTCTCCGGCAGCGTCACGCCCTGCATGATAAACTTTTCAAATTCCTCAAACCCTGTCCTGTCGACGATATAACCGATGTGCTCCTTGCCGCCCGGAGCTTCCGGGTCGACATACTTCGTAACATACTCATATGCGTTGACGATGATTTTTACTATGCTGTCCTCGTCTATCCATTTGATAAAATCCTCTCCCAGCCTCGGATTGCGTTTTCCGGTGCGTCCCAGCAGCGTCAGCTTGTAATATTTCTGCTCGCTCCTCGTCCACGCCCTCATCGGGCAGTTGATCACGCACTCGCCGCAGCCGATACATTTCTCTTCGTTTCTCTGCGGGCGGAACTTCACTCTCTGCAGTGCCTCTACCGATTTCTTCCGGCAATACTTGATGCAGGCGCCGCAGTTCACGCATCTCTCCGGCTCGAACTGAGGCTCGGTCATGCCGATGATGCCGAAGTCGTGCATCCTGACTTTGGCACAGTCGTTCGGGCATCCGGTGAGCGCTACCTTGAAATGCAGATCGTTCGGGAATATCGCCTTCTCTATCCTCTGCGCAAACGCCGTCGTGTCGTAACACGCGTACGGGCAAATACGGTTACCCGGGCAGGCAGTAATATTTCGTGTTCCTGACGCAGGATATCCTGTTCCGGGATCAGTCTGGTTGATCCCGAGTCCCTCGATAATAGGCTGCAGTCTGCTGTTGACCTCAGGCATCTTTTCGAACGGTATGCCCGGGATCTCGAAACCCTGACGACTTGTGATATGCACCGTGCCGTTGCCGAATTCCTCTGCGATCTCCTGCACCATACCGAGATATTTAGCTTCCAGATGACCTCCCGGCACCCTGACCCTGGATGCGGTCATGCCTCTGACCTTGGTCACACGGAACGCGTTTTTCTTGATTAATTTTGTATTTACATCCACAGTTTCCGCCTCCTTAATCGATCAGGAACTTTCCTTTAGTGTAATTGAATACCGGACCGTCGAGACAGATATACGTATCTCCGACTTTGCAGTGTCCGCATTTTCCCAGCCCGCAGCACATCTTTCTTTCCTGCGAGACCCAGATGTTTTCTTCTCTGAACCCTCTGTCCAGCAGCGCCTTCACCGCGAATCTCATCATGACCGGCGGACCTACTACGATCGCCGCCGCATCTTCAACAGCGTCCAGCTCGAGTCCCGGGATATATTCTGTCACAAGTCCTACCTTCATGCCGGTGTTTTCATCATCAGCATCTACTGTAAGAATAATGTTCGACGTCTTTTCCCAGCGCGGAAAATCATCTCTGAAGAGCATGTCATGCGGAGACTTGAATCCCGCTATCAGCGTCAGTCCCTGTGTTTCATCAGGACAAGACGCAAAATGGTCCACGACTCCTCTGACAGGTGAAACTCCCGTTCCTCCGGCCACGACCACCAGCTCCTTGCCTCTGTAGTCATCATAATCGAATCCGTTCCCGTAAGGTCCTCTCATGAACAGCTTATCGCCTGCGTATTTTTCAAATACTTCATTGGTCACGGCTCCGACTTTTCTTATTGTCAGGTCGACAGTTCCCTCGCCAATGCCGCTCACTGAAATCGGTGCCTCACCGTATTTCGGAATGGAGACTTCAAAGAACTGTCCCGGTCTGATGTCACCCTCGTAAGCCATTCGGAACGTGTACTCCATCGCTGTATGCTTTATTACCTCTTTGATCTCCGAAAGAAAAGGCACATATTCATTATTCAGCATCCGTATTCACCTCCTCCATCATATCCCCGAGTCTGTTCAGTATCCTCGAAAACGAAATGTACTCCGGACATACGTCGTCGCACCTTCCGCAGCCGACACACATCTGATATCCGAATCTCTGTTTGTAATCCAGAGCCTTATGCAGCGTTTTGAAACGCATCCTCTCTCCGTTCTTCTTTCTGTAGGAGCCGCCGCCAGCAACGTCAGTGAACCCGTCGACCATGCACGAAGCCTGCACTCTGCGTCTTTCGCCGACGCGGCCATTCTCTGTATAGAAAAGATCCTGCATCGTGTAGCAGGTGCACGTCGGGCAGACGAAATTACATCTTCCGCATGCGATACAGCGTCCGTCGTATTCATCCCAGATCTTCGAACGCATCACATCCTGCGTGAGCCCTTCCGGGATCTTCACACGCGTTTTCGTCTCTTCAACATGACTTGGCTCGACATCGCACTCCCTGTCCGCCAGACTTCCGAGCAGTTCGTCCAGCTCCGCGTCTCTGCAGTCTATAGCGAACCCGCCTTCTGCCGGTTCCATCGACATGTTGTAGCCTTCCGGCACATTCGTCCCCATATCGACGCAGAAACAGCTGTCAAAGGCCTCGCTGCATCCCATTACTACAAACTTCACGCGGTCTCTCAGTCTTCTGTAGTAATAATCCTCCTCACCGTTATTGAGATATATGTCGTCAAGCCTCTTCACCGCGTGCAGGTCGCAGCTGCGCAGGAAAACCACAGCACCTTTTTCCGGAGCGTCCGCTTCCTTTATCTGATCTTCCGTAAAATAGAATAATGCCTGGCACACAGGCGTGAGAATTTCCTTGAACGAATAGTCCGATTTCTGATCAAAGACTATTTCGCCGGCTGTCTTGACTTCGCCGTAGCGTATGCAGTCGAGGTCGGAAAAAACGGCCCCGCCGACAAAGCGTTTCGGTGCAAAGACCAGGCAGTCGTCAGCCAGCGACGCGATCAGTCTGTCCGCCGCTTCAGGCGATAAAATGTATCCCATGATTTGCCTCCTTTGGTTCCGGTCATTTCATTGTCTGCAGTATATTACCTGCCGGCGGCGCGTTCCGTGATAAATATCACGGTGTTTTAAAATATTTCTGCAGGGCGTCGCGGTCGGGGATGATAAATTTTCCGTTGCTGTAATCCACAAGTCCCAGATCCGTCAGGACCTTGAGCTGACGCGATACCGTCTCCCTTTTTGAGCCCAGCATATCAGCAAGATATGTGATTGTGAGATTCATATCTATCACGGTACCGCCCGTATTACCGCCGTCCGCGCAGTCCGCCGCCGGGATTCCGAAATCCCTGGATAATTTCCAGAGCTTCGCGGCGATCTTCTTATCGCCCCTGAGCAGATTCGATGCGTTCTTCATCTGCCTGTAGAGCCTTCTGATCTTCAGAGACATGGAATCCATGACGGAACTGCAGAAGCCGTAATCGTTTTTCATCGCGGCCGTCACACGGCAGAAAGGGAAGCATAAAACCATCCCGTCCTCAATGACTTCGCAGCTCACAGAAGCCGGCAGCCCCGACAGCATATCTTCGTTCAGCGACTGTCCTCTGCCGTACACAAAGATGACGCGCTTCTCTCCGTTGTCCGCGTATTTGTACAGCGCGGCCATGCCTTCGGCCATCACATACAGCGTTGTCACTTCCTCCTTATCGAGGAACAAATGGCTGCCGCCTTTCACGCGCCTGAGCGAAGCACACGAAGCCAGATCCGCCAGTACCGACGGAGAGGCACCTTTCAGGATCTCCGCCTCCGCAAATGCTTCTCTGATATTCATCATTTGACGCCTCCCCTTTTCACAAGCTCATAACTATAGATCCCGTCTCTGTTGCCGGATCGCTCGACTGCCAGTCCGAAACTTTCCGCCAGCACATCTGCGCCGCACATTTCATCCGGAGTACCCTCCGCCGCCAGCGTTCCTCCGGCTATCAGCTTCAGCCCGTCCGCGCACGAAAAAGCCTGCGGCAGATCATGCGCGACCATGATGATACACTTGCCCTTATCCCTGAGACCGCCCAGCAGCGACATGAGCTCGACCTGATGTGTGACATCGAGATAGATCGCCGGTTCGTCCAGAAGCATTACCTCCGTATCCTGCGCCGCCATCATAGCAATGTAGACGCGCTGCCGCTCTCCGCCCGAAAGCTCCGGCAGCATTCTGTCCATAAGTCCGGAAGTGCCCGTCATCTCCGCCGCTTTTTCGACTATTTCCATCTCCGCTGCCGTCATCGTTTTCGAGAAACCGAGATGCGGGAATCTCCCGTGCGAAATAAGAGTGCGCACATCTATCGCAGGCACGGGCCGCGCCTGTGGAAGACAGGAAATTTTTCTTGCACGTTCGCCCTGCTCCATTCCGCTTATTTCCCCGCCGTTCAGCTTTATGCTGCCGCTGTAATGCTTTATGCCGGCGATCGCTTTGATGAATGTGGTCTTGCCGCTCCCATTCGGTCCGATGATGCAGTAAAGCCCCCGGTCGGCAAATTCCGTAGTGATCCCCGACAGTATCTGCCTGCCGCCGTAGCCTATGCCGATGTCCTTTATTTCTATCACAGCTCCAGCCTCCTTTTTCTTTTTATCAGCAGCCAGAGAAAGAACGGCGCGCCGAGAAACGACAGCATGACTCCGACCGGAAATTCGAACGGCGCGAACAGCAGCCTCGCCAGAGTATCACAGGCCAGCAGGAAAAAGCCGCCGCCGAGCATAGTGCACGGCACCAGCGTGCGGTAATCATTCCCGACCAGAAAGCGCACGGCATGCGGCACGATAAGTCCGACGAATCCCAGAAGCCCGGCCATGCTGACTGCCGCCGCCGCAAGAAGCGCCGCGCACATGATGCACATGAACCGGCATCTGTCAACATTCAGACCCACGCCCGCCGCAGTCTCGTCCCCGAGCAGAAGGACATTCAGCCTCGGCGAAAGCAGTGCAGCCATTACTGCCCCGGCCGCGATCACCGGCACCATCGGCCACACCGACGTCCCAAAAACAGAACCGAAACCGCCGAGATAGAAATTCGTCCGGTCCATGACGGCATCCGGGAAAAATGTTATCAGCGCATCTATCCCGGCCGAGAAAAGACTGGTCAGCGCCACACCTGCCATTATGACAGTCGTCTTTGAACTGCCCGTTTTTTTCGCCAGTCCGTACACCAGGAACGAAGCGAACAGCGCGCCGAGAAACGCCGCGCCCGATTTGAGATATATCGCCCCCGCCGGGAACAGGACACCCGCGCCGACCACAAAGAATCCGGCTCCCGCATTCACGCCTATTATCCCCGGCGACGCCAGAACATTGCCGAGCGACACCTGCAGCAGAAGACCCGCAGCCGCCAGCGCGGCTCCGCAGAGCCACGCACCGGCAATGCGCGGGATCCTTATATACATTATTACATCATATATTTTTCCGTCCGGTGCACCGCTCCCTATCATCGATATGATCTCGCGCAGCCCTATTCCGGACGACCCGGCGCAGACCGCGGCGATCATCAGAACGACAGTGAGCACTGCTGCCGCAGCAATGAACGATCTCTTATTCATTGCCGTAAACCTCAGGCCAGACCAGCTTCAAAATATAACGGTACGCCTCGTCCCATCTGTCATTCGGCTTGAGCTGAAACAGATCATGAGGCAGCACATACACGTGCCCCGCCTTAACTGCGGAAAGCTTCTTCCAGGCGGCATTGCTGCCCATCGCCGAGTATATCGATTTCATGGCCCCGCTCTCGTTCGGCCCCATGACCGTGATGAAAATGTAATCCGGATCTGCGGCAATGACCGATTCCGCGCTCAGTTTTTCCAGTGATTTATTGCCTTCCGCGACATTTTTTATTCCCGCGCTCGCGAGAATATCACACGCGACATTGTCTCTGACTTTGACATCCACACCCGATGAATACGCGCGCAGCACCAGAGCCGTCGGCATCGTATCTTCCTTCGGCACCTTGTTCAAAAGCTTGCTGATGCGTGCGATCACATCGGTGCCGTTCTTCTTATACAGATCCTTCCTCCCGGTAATATCGCAGAAATCTCCGAGAACCTGCAGATATTCCTTCGGCGACGCGACATCCGCTTTGTATACAGCAATGCCCCTGTCCTCCAGCAGTTCGGCCAGCTTCCGGTGATTCTCAAGATTCGGAGTAAGTATCACCATATCCGGATCCATCGCCAGGATCTTTTCGGCATCCGGATCCTTAAGCGAACCCACAGTCTTTATGTCATCTGACAGACCGAGTTCTTTCTTCGACATCATGACCTCCGTGGAAACTCCGTAAAGATCTCCCCCGGCCAGCTGCCAGATATCAGCCAGTGACGTCGACAGCGCCACGACTTTCTGCGGATCGCTCACTTTTCCGACCAGCCCGACAGAAGTCTGCGCCGTCCCGGCCGCGCTCACAGTCCCGGACGTGCCTGAAGTCCCAGAGGTGCCTGAAGTCCCGGAGGTGCCTGAAGTCCCGGACGTGCCTGAAGTCCTGAGTGCGCAGCCCGAAAAAACAAGAGCCGCGGATACAATAACAGTAAGAAGCAGTAATACGATGCGTTTCATAATCATCCTCATTTCGTAAAAACTGAAATATCTCTATTGCTGTTACCATATCATGGCAGCTCTTTTATTTCCGTTGCATTTACAACGCTGTACAAGTTTAGTGCCTCAGGGATCCGGAAAAATTTCGCGTATGCAGCACTTAGACAAGTTTCGCGTATTCGCCGTCCGTCACGGGATCACACCATTCATTACTGCATTCCTCGCCCGGACACTCCACGGCAATATGACTGAACCAGCTGTCTTTCTTCGCGCCGTGCCAGTGCTTCACTTCTGCCGGTATCGTAATGACCATGCCCGGCGCCAGGCTGACTGCATCTTTGCCTTCCTCCTGATACCATCCCTCTCCCGCAGTGCAGATCAGGATCTGCCCGCCACCGCTCTTCGCATGATGTATGTGCCAGTTGTTGCGGCAGCCCGGCTCGAATGTCACGTTCGCCAGAAAAACCGGTGCCTTGCCGAATTCCGTCAGCGGGTTCAGAAATGAATCCCCGGTAAAGTACTGCGCGAAACCGCTGTTCGGTTCTCCTGTTCCAAAAACATTGACTTTATCAAACTCGTTTTTATCTGTATATTTCATCTTTCCTGTCCTTTCCAGTTTCCTGTCTTTGCCTGTTTCCTGTATCTATTTATTTGACCGCCTTCGCTGCAGCTGCATTATTGATGCATGTGACCGCGTTTAGAGAGCGCGGATATCCGATATACGGAAGGCACTGTGATACAATTTTGATCAGAAACGCCTTATCATTCCCCAGGTTCATATTCCCGCCGGCATGAGCTGTGAGCTGCGGCTCGCACCCGCCCTGGGCGGCAATAAAGCAGAATGTGATCATCTCGCGCTCTTTAAGATCAAGGCCTTTTCTCGTGTAATAATCACCGAAGCAATTGGCAGCGAGCCAGCGGTTGATATGCACCGTCTCTGCAGGCCCGCTCTTATAAAACTCTTTCATTCCCGGCCCGAATATATCGACCTGCGCCTGCGCGCCTGCCTCCAGCCTGCTCTCCATCGTAGTTGTTGCCTGCGGTTCGAGCGGCAGTTCTGTCCCCAGTTTCTCAAGTTCTTCATTGGCAGCCTTTATGAACGGAAAAGCCCTGCCGAAGCCGCAGTAATCCACCGCCTGATATGTGATTTCTTTTATCTCAGCAGGACTGACTCCCATGTTGACTGCAGCCGGCACCATCTCCCGGAAAAGATCGATCCCCTGGCATCCGATCAGTGCCGCGAGGACCGCCATGTTCCTCGCCCTGTCATCAAGATCATCATTCTGCGGCACCTCATCAAACATAAAGTTTTCCAGCCGTTCCGCAAACTCCGGATCTGTTTTCTCCAGCTGCCCGGCAAATCCTCCGCCGGCCTTGGCCTCACCGCCGGCTTTTGCCTCACCGCCTGCTCCTGCCGCGAACATCCTGCTGCGATATTTCTCTGCATTTTCCGTTAACATTCTATCGACTCCTTTTCCCAATGGTATTTTGATAAATGTAATAATGTCCGGTCGCGCCGGATCCGATTTTCATCTTTTTATCAGCATACAACTTAAAGTTGAGTTTAAGTCAATGGCTTTTAATAAATAAATTCCTTGGCTTTTGATAAATAATCTTCTTTATTTGCTGTCCTGACAACGGTCACCTCGTTTGCCAAACAGCTTAAAAACAGTGAATTCAAAAATCAGGTACCAACTAAAGGAAAACCCTCATTTTGGTACTATAAGCAATGGGCTGCAGCGATTGAATGTCTGCTCATTTTCATTTTTCGCCATTTTGGGCGCTTGTTAGTTGCCGCTAACCGCCGTAGCCCATTGGACAAGGTACCATTCCGATGAAAAAATCGTAAATGGTACCTTATTTTGAAATCCCGCGAATGCCGCGGGATCATATTGAATTTGTTGATCCCGCGAATCCCGCGGGATCATCCTGATCATATTGAATTTGTAAATCCCGCGGAGTCCGCGGGATTTTACTGCATTATATTTTTCGTCCGACGATCACCGGCCGCCTTATTCCTCCGCGACCCACAGATCGAGTACATCCGGTCTCGCATAATGGCCTACTGCGTCAAATTCCATATGACTGGCAGGGACTCTGTCCATGTCAAGATCGCAGTAGATTATATCCTCTTTGTCCCACACAGGATCGGTCGCGTAATGACCGCTTGGATCCACAACGCAGCTGCCGCCGCGGCATACGGTCTCCGGAAGTCCGGCGACTTCATCCGGGCAGTGCAGGTCCTGCGGATACATTTCTTTTGTGAAATAGAGATCCGCGTTTATGAACCAGCAGTGTCCTTCTATGGCGATGTGCTTTATCGTGTCCTGCCATTCCGGGTTGTCGTTGGTGTTTGCGGAAATGTAGATCGTGACGCCCTTCTGGTAAAGCGCGACTCTTGCGAGCGGCATGTAGCTCTCCCAGCAGATCAGGCAGCCGACCGGGCCCCACGGCGTATCGGCCATCGGGAAGTAGCCTTTGTTGGCGTCGCCCCACACCAGGCGCTCAGCCCCTGTAGGCTTGAGCTTTCTGTGGCAGGATACGATCTCCCCTTCCGGGGAAATAATTATATTCGAATTGTACAGGGTCGCAGTGACAGCGTCCCTTTCGGAGAGACCCATGCTGACCCATGCGCCCGCAGCTTTGGCAGCCGCGCACAGTTTGTCGGTCTCCGGGCCCGGGACCACCACTGAATTATCATAATATAATTTCCAGTCTTTTCTTCCGTCCTCATTTCTGCTTCCGACTGTAAAGCCGAAAGTGAGTCCGAACGGATATCCCGGAATGAAAAGCTCCGGGAACACGATGAGCTCGGCGCCCTCCGCGGCGCTCTCAGCGATCAGCGATACCGCCTTATCAGCGCACGCCGCCTTGTCGAACATTACCGGTGCGGCCTGAATGACGGCCACCCTGCAGTTTTTCCTGAGATCTTTCATGGATCGTTCCTCCTTGTTCATTACTGCTTACATAATATCATGTAATCGGATCACGATAAAGCAGTAATGATCTGTCGCGTAATCCTATTTACAAACGGCCAGATTCCTTTATAATTGAGATGTTGGTAAATTTACTTTTAAATATGGAGGAAATTATGGATATTGTATGTTTGGATATGGAAGGCGTAGTTGTACCTGAGATATGGATCGCTTTTTCTGAAGCGAGCGGGATACCGGAGCTCAAACGCACCACCAGAGACGAACCTGATTATGACAAGCTCATGAGATGGCGCATCGGGATCCTCAAGGAGCACGGACTCGGCCTGAAGGAGATCCAGGACACTATCGCAACTATTGATCCGCTTCCGGGCGCGAGAGAATTCCTTGACAAACTGCGCGAGCAGGGCCAGGCTATCATAGTCAGCGATACATTTACGCAGTTTGCTATGCCGCTCATGAAGAAACTCGGTTATCCGACGCTGTTCTGCAACACGCTGGAAGTAGCCGAAAACGGCGAGATCACCGGATTCAAAATGCGCATCAGCGACTCCAAACTCAATACCGTCAAAGGACTGCAGTCTATCGGCTTCAATACTATTGCCTCGGGAGACAGCTTCAACGATCTCGGCATGATCCGCGCCAGCAAAGCGGGATTCCTGTTCAGGACAACTGACCAGATCAAAGCCGACAACCCGGACATTCCGGCGTTCGAAGAATACGACGATCTTCTCGCGGCTATTACTGAGCAGCTCGACTAGCATTTGCAGCGCTCCGGCTCAGCCATCTGCAGCCCGGGCATTCTGGAGGAATAAATGAATAATTTGAGAATAAACAGAGACGACGCGCTTCTGGTAGTTGTGGACTGCCAGAAGCGAATGATGCCGATCATCCACGACCATGACGAACTGACCGCAAACATCGTCAAGTTCATCAAAGGCGCCAGGATCCTGGATCTGCCGATCATTACTGTGCAGGAATATACCGAAGCCCTCGGCGATACGATCGAACCGATCCGCGAGGCGGTCTGCAGTAATGACGGCGGCCCGGACAGTGATTTCTCACCGATCGACAAGGACGACTTCAGCGCGATGGGATCTGCGGAATTCAGACAGCGTCTCGAAGCATCCGGGAAAAAGACGGTAATACTCGTCGGCATACAGGCGCACATCTGCCTCATGCTGACAGCGCTGGATCTCAAAGACGCCGGCTTCAATGTTTTCGTCATCTCCGACTGCATCGGCTCGCTCACAAAATCTGACTGCAAAGACGCCAGACAGCGCATGAGATATGCCGGCATCACGCTGACGTCCCTCGACGCCGCACTCTTTGAAATGGCAGAGCGTTCCAGCTCTCCGGCTTTCAAGCCGCTGAACAAACTGGTACAGAAATAACTTCGTATCATTTATTTCTCCGACTTTATTTATGATATAATATTGTCAGGGGGAATACTGCATGTACGAGGCGGTAGCGATCGAACTTAACACCATTTGCATATTGATCCTTCTGTTCATCATATTCAAGCTCAGAGGCAGCGACAATAGTACGGAAGTGATATGTTTTTTACGTGTCCTGATATCTGTCCTCGTGGTCCTGTTCATCGATATGCTGTGGGTCATGATCGAAAGCAGCGGCAGGACTTCGCTGATACCGCTCAACAATATTATCAATGTTATATATATGGCAGACACCGGAGTCATCGGCTATTTCTGGCTCCGGTTTATCGAATACAAACTCGGCAAGTGGAAATACTTTTCCCGCAGAGCGCGGCTGCTGCTTCTGCTGCCTATGTTGATCCTGGCGCTCTTCAGCATCACCGCGCCGTTCAACGATCTCCTGTTTTACGTGGATTCCCTGAATGTCTATCACCGCGGAGATTGGTATCCGCTGCAGCTGGTAGTTTCATACGGCTATCTCGGAGCAGCGTCCTTTCACATCGCCTCCGAGCTCCGGTTCGTCAAGACTACATCGCAGCGCAACGCGCTTCTTTTCCTGCTGTCGTTTTTGTTTTTCCCGGTAATAGGCGGCCTCATTTCTGTGATTTTTTATGGTCTGCCCGTAGTATGGCCCGCGTCGACACTGTCTCTCCTGCTGCTCTACATGGACATGCAGGACAGAAGGATATCGACAGACAGCCTGACGAATCTCAATAACAGGAGAAAATTCGACCAGTATCTCGAGGACTCTCTTGAACATACCCGCAACATCAGTCTGCTCATCATGGATATCAACAACTTCAAGCATATCAATGATACCTGCGGACATCTCGCAGGTGATAAAGCCCTGCAGGAAACCGCTGAAATACTCAAGAGCGTCTGCGGCGCATATAACGCATTTTTGTCGAGATACGGAGGCGATGAATTCGCCGTCGTGCTCATGGGGCGCCGGACAGATGCGGAGCAGCTGAAACAGGACATAAACGATGCCCTGGCCGCCAGGAACCGGGGAAAAGCATCGGCATTCGAAATAAACCTCAGCATCGGCATTGCCGCACGCGCCGCAGGCAGTACATCAAAATCGCTCATAGATACAGCGGACCGCGAGCTCTATAAAGAGAAAGCCCGCAGCAGAACGACATTATTCAGATAAAAGTTTAGCAGCTGCTTCAGTAAGCGGGATCAGATCATTTCTGTTGAAATATCCGACCGCGAATTTCCTGTTGAGCGCGCCGAAATGCTGCAGACCGAAGGCTATTTTATTCAGATACGAAAATACTCCCACAGCCCCCGCTGAAAAATCATTGGCCTGCCTGCCGTAAAGCGCACGAAGATCAGCCAGATCGGCAAATATCTCTTCTTTTGTCGTACCGTATTTTCGGAATTGTTCCGGGATATTGCCCGCTGCGATCGCCTCGCCGACATTCTTCGCGCTCATGGCAGCCGCCATCGGCGCACGGCAGAGCCCTACCGCCTTCACATTCCCGTCCCCCAGAGCCAGCGCCTTGAAAACAGACGACTCAGAAGCAAATCCGCCCGTGACCGTAATGGCCGGCAGGGCAAGCCCCTCGTTTCTGAGCTTCCTGCAGATAGTCACCAGCCTGCTTTCCATTACTGTCGTCGGCAGGCACCACTCGTTCATCATCTCGCACGGACTGTACCCCGAACCGCCGCCGGCACCGTCAAACGTTACCATATCCACCCGGTTTTCCGCAGCGATCCTCAGCACACGCTCCAGATCAGCAGGATCATATCCCGCCATCTTGAAATAGACATTCTTCATGCCCATTTCACGCAGCTGCGGGATCCTCTTCGCAAAGAACTCCTCGCTCCACTGCGGCAGCCTCGCATACATATAAAAGTTAGGGCAGACACCCTCTTCATATTTTCTCTGCACATCCTCGTCCAGAGGATCCGGCATCACTAAAAAACCGGCTTTTTTCTTGGCCAGCGCCGTCTTCAGATCTGGCAGCCTGTTGACCGGCTGCGTCCCCTTGGCGGACTGCCCGAATTTGAATTCGACAGCTTCAGCACCGTACTTAGTCAAAGCTATTTCCGGCACTCCGCACATATCATCCTCGATGTTGCACTGCGGAACGATCTGTCCGAACCCGCGGTAATACTTTCTGAAGCTGTCGATCACACTGCCCAGAAACGGGAATTCCGTAATTTTGCCGTTCTCCATCACCAGCGCATCGTCCTTGCTCATCGCGCCTTCGCCGACCATGCAGGTAACGCCCGCCATCGCCGCGCCGCCGAAATAATCCCGCCAGTTCAGCTTTATTATCGCCGGCTGTATCACAGGCATCGTCATCTTCACTTTGTTCAGCGTCCCGTACTCGACCCCCAGATCGACATTATATATTTCCGCCTGATCATAAGATGCCTCTGCACCCTCAGCACCGAAAACGCGCCCGTTGATGTTGAAATGGGAAAAATCCAAAGGATACTCCTTCTCAGAAGCTATCTGATTTGCCCCGGTCGTAAGCGGATAAACGGTCTGCTTTCCCATGACAGCGGCCAGCGCGATCCCGCATACTGAACTGCAGTCCTCCGTACACAGGGAACAAATACCCGATGAAGAAAGAAATCTGCTTCTGTTCTGCGTCTTTTCAAAACCCGAACTGAGCGATGGCGAATAAGTCATGATCAACACCTCCGTTATCCTGTTATTTATTTAATACTTCAAAAATCGTTCTGAACATTGCCTCGGCATCGATCGGCTTCGCGATATGCCCCGACATACCTGCATTCAGACATTTCTGCACATCATCGGCAAATGCGTCAGCCGTCATAGCGATGATCGGCACTGTCGCCGCATCGCTGCGGTCCAGACTCCTGATGGCCGCCGTCGCTTCGTAGCCGTCCATATTAGGCATGCGGATATCCATCAGGATACCGTCGTAATACCCTTCCGGAGAATTCGCGAACATATTCTTCCCCTGCAGTCCGTCGCCAGCCACATCCACGTGTATCTCATGCTCGCCCAGCAGCGCTCTGGCGATCTCCTGATTCAAAGGATGATCCTCGCAGAGCAGCAGACGTTTTCCGTGCAGTAATGTAAAATCATCTTCGCCCGCAGTCCTGCTGCTGTCCGCGCCGCCGTGTCCGTCGGTCATTATATAGTCACACTCTGCCGTGATCGTAAACTCGGTGCCTTCATTCACGCGGCTCTTCACAGTTATCGTCCCGCCGATGGCATCAATGATCTTCTTCACGATCGCCAGTCCCAGACCGCTCCCTCTCTTCTCGGAAACATCATCTCGGTTTTCCTGCGTGAACGGTTCGAAAATCACTTTCTGGAAATCCTCATTCATTCCGATACCGTTGTCCCGGATCTTCACCGTGAGTCGTTCCCTGCCGTTCTCTTTCAGTTCCTCGCGCACTGTGACCTGGATCTCACCGCCTTCCGGCGTGAACTTGACCGCATTCGACAGCAGATTGAAATAGATCTGATTTATGCGCAGAATGTCGAGCACCGGCGTAACGCCCGGTATCGGTGCAGCATCGAACAACAGCGCAATATTCTTTTCATCGCAGAGCGGCTGGATGACCGAATTGATATAACTGTAGAAGTCCTCGTAATAATACGGTTCAGGGCTGATCTCCATCAGGCCGCTCTCTGCTTTTGACATATCCAGTATATCATTTACCAGTCCCAGAAGGAACTGCGACGAAGTATCGATCTTCTTCAGACAGCCGTTCGTCTCCTCCGGATTGTCATACTGCTTGGCAATATGCGACATCCCGATAATGCCGTTGAGCGGAGTCCGTATATCGTGGCTCATACGCGAGAGGAAATCGGTCTTGGCCGCATTGGCTTCATCCGCTTCCCGGCGAAGCATTTTTTCTTCCTCGAGCTGTTCCTTCAAGGCATCCTCAAGTACCACCTCATTCCCCACATCTCTGTAAGTCGCGTAAAACACCTTTTTCTCCGGGGTGCTCTCCTTTAACGTAATATCCTCTTCTATCCAGGCGAAGCTTCCGTCAGCGCGTCTCGTCCGGTGTCTCGGCACAGCAAAACGGTCGGAGTTAAAATTGTCTCTGAAAAACTCTTTTACTCTTCCCGCATCGTCGGGATGAATACCGAACCACTGGTCGGTATTATAGAAGTTCAGCATTTCTCTTTCTGCGTCCGGGCCATCCTCATCCGGATCGAAGCCGAGTATCCTGCAGAGCTGCTTATTTACAGACACCAGCTTCAGCTGGTCGGGAGCGGCCATGTGGATCACACTGATCCCGGAGGAAATCGTATCCATGATATCATTCACACGCTCTGCTTCCGCCTTGGCATATTCATATTCACGCTGCTGCAGCATATATGTTTCCGTAACATCTGTCTGCAGGACCAGAATAATATTATGATCATCATCGAGATAGTAATACTTTATCTTGCGGCAGGTTAACGCCTCAGCATCATCCGAGTAATGACCTCTGACATTGATCTCATAGCTTTCTTCCCTGTCGAGTCCATCCCTGATCGCTTCGATGGACGCAGCTTTCATAAACATTTCCCGGTCTTCCGCCGCAATCCATGCGTCCAAAGATGCTTCCACTACAAAGTCATAATCATACAATTTGTCTTTTTCTTTTAACCGTTCATAGGCCTGCAGAGAAATTCTTGTACTGAATCTCCGGAACTCGATTTTTCTCTCTTCCGGATAAAGCAGCGCGGTATAATCGAATTCATGCCCTGTTACCCGTTCCAGTACGGCTTCGTCGCGCTTTATCCTCGTAATATCCTGCGAATAAACGATACACTCAATATCCCTTGTATCCGGATTCCTGAGCATGGAAATATATGTGCGCACCCAGACGATACTGCCGCCGGTATGTTTCCTCCGGTAATCGATACGGCGTTCCGTATCGCCGCTTTCATACGAGCTCAGCAACTTCGCCACAGAGAACTCATTTCTAAATCGCTTCTTTGCTCTTTCATCGACCATCAGCACAGTCATATTATTGAAAAAGCCTTCAGCCGTATCCGCTCTGAGAATCTCCAGGACAGCGGGATTTGCCGCATGCCCGTCAGTATAAGTATTCCGGGTCAGATTCAGCTGACAGGAAACCAGAGCATACGGATTCGACCGCAGCAGAACTTCTATCGAATTGTCATACTTCTCTTTTTCCAGCCTCTGCTCGGTAATGTCAAGACTTGTTCCATAGGCGATATCGGGACTGCCGTATTCGTCTTTTACTACATAATAAGTTATTCTTTCATATGTGTACGAAGAATCCTGTGGCATTTTCATTCTGATGTCATCCGACACGACATCCTCGCCGTCATTGATCCGCCGATAGATGCTGCGGAATTTTTCACGATCTTCTTCCATTACGTTAGGCAAAAAAACATCAGGAAAATCATCAGCAACCTGAGGAATATTATATCTGAGCAATCTGCTGTTCGGATCCGTAAGTCTATGCTCTTTTACATGATACTCCCAGACTCCGAGATTAGCCCCTTCGGCCGCCAGCTTAAAGCGCATCCTCTCCTGTTCGAGTTTGGTATTCTGCCTGTCCCTGGCAAAAGTATCGGCAATATGATATGAAAGTGAAAGCAGCAGGCCTTCCGACCTGACGATCTTATCTGCCGATGGATTATCCACGCCGACATACGCTATCAGCTTTCCCTCGCTGATGATAGGAGATTCGATATAACTGCGGATGCCCTGCTTTATCAGTATTTCATATTCATCCGGGTCTGCTTCTCTGATTGCTTCGATATCCGGAACTACAATGTTCTGCCCTTCTCTGAAGCTCGGCATCCAGCGCGCAATAACACTGATATCGACATTCTGCAGATTATCGATTTCAGATTCAATACCTTCTCGGCACCATTCATATATATTGCTCGTATGTGTACTGGTAATGCTGCATATGTATGCGCGGTCAGCGTCATATCCCTCACCGACGATGCGCAGGACCCGGTTGACCCGATCGTCTATCGTCATATCGCTGTTCAGGATCTTTATAACATCAACGAGCCTTTCCTGCTCGTCCAGAAGTGTAACCAGTCTCCTCTGTTTATTAACGGAATCCGAAATATCATCGATAAACAGGATGACCGCATCATGCCCGCACCAGTCCGTCGGCCTGCCGGTAATATGCTCCCATTTGCCCCTGCCCGTGTCATATCTGTCAAAAGACAAAGGCCCGTTGTCATTCACATAAGGGATAAAACATTCAGGACACGGTTCATCCGCATCATGCAGATACCTGTAACAGCATAGACCGGAATAATTCTCATAATGCTCATAATCCCTCGCGGCCTTGTTGGCATAGAGCATCCGGTAATCAGCACGCTCCACAACGATGACCCTGGTTTCCGCCTGATCGATAATGTGCTGATAAATATCAGCCTCCACAGAAGCATTGGAATAAACAGCCGTAAAAACCGGGCATCCGTCCATATATCCGCAGATATCCGCCTTTAAATGCGCCCAGTCCATACCGAGCTCTTTATGGTATACCCGATAAAAAATATCTATCGGTATGCCATTGCCTATGCATTCTTTCGCTGCATCCCACAGAAGATGACGATCTTCCGGCATGACTATTTCCAGAGGATCACCGCTGGCAAAAGCCTCATATTCTTCTTTGTTCATCCCGTTCAGCGCAGACAGATTCGGCGATGCGTAAAGTGTCTCAAAATGATCCGCATAAGCCTTGTAAACGGCGCTGCAGTCCGGCATCGCCCTAGTCAGAAATTCAATATCCTGCCTGGTAAGTTCCCTCATCAGCCTGATCCCTCTCATAAAAACCCCAGCAACTATTATATATCCAATATCATATCATTTTCTGCTTACATATTCAATTATGCTTAAATCATCTTCCTGATTATTTTGATTTGTGCCGAATTCGCAATTATATATACTAAGCAATCAAAGAAAACAAAAGAAAAAAGCCCCTGTGCAAGAGGCTTTTTCAGTGCCGGATGGAGCGTCCGGTCTTCCCGTTAACTAATCGAGTTTGATGGACTTTATCATTTCGTAATAGTCCTCCTCGGCTTCTGCGCTTACATCCTTGCTCAGAGCTTCAACACTGAGAGAATAGACCTTGTCTTTGTAGTTAAAATACAATTCGTGGAATGTAATGGTTTCGCCGCTGTTCTTCATAGAATAAACTATTGATCTGCCCTTGATGTTGTCCACATCGACCTGGTCATCGCTTATCTCTGTAGTATCTTCCATAATAGCCTTGATAAGCGTGTCTCCGCCTGATCCTGCGACATCATCCGCATAGACTCCGCTGTCCTTGTCATGGGTCTTGACATACATCATTATGTCCGCCTGACCGTCATCATTGTAAACAGTGTAGTCTTTTTCATCCTTTCCGTCGATGCCCAGATCATAGTCGTCGCTGACGTAGAAATGCATTCCCGCGACCTCGGCATTCGGAGTCTTCTGCTCCGCACTCGCATACATTTCTGAAGCTGTCCCTTCGGCGCCGGAGCCGCTTCCGCACGCCGTCATTGTCAATACCAGCATCACCGCCAGTATTGCAGCAAATAATACGGATAACTTTTTCATATCCATCCTCCCTTCCTCTCGACATAATTATACAATGCCGGAAAAATAGAGGCAATATTCAGATAAATTCGTCCTCATCACTGTAAGGTATTTCTTTTCTCCCCAGGCAGCCGATGACCGCGCCTGTCAAACGTCCGAGGACAAACGCAACAACGACGTTGATGACTATTCCCAGGATCTGGGTCCCCGCATTTCCCGTGCATACTATGGCAAAAAGTCCGCCCAGTATTCCCGGCATTCCGTGCAGATTCTGTACGCCGCACGTGTCTGTACCTTTGATCAGGCTGCAGAACTTTCCGGAAATGACTGCATATCCCAGCACGCTCAGCGTACCGGCTGCCAGTCCTATGAATATTGCCAGACCGGGACTAGCGATATCACAAGTCGAACCGATGGCAACTCCTCCCGCCAGAGCCGCATTCGCAATATCCTCGATGTCGATCTTGCCGCGGATCAGCTTGGAAAAAACATATGTCGCCAGCGATGCGGCCGCAAGAGCAAACACGGTGTTGATGACCGTCAGTATTACTCTTGAAGGATCCACAATAGCACTTGTGAACGAAGGCCAGAATACCCAGAGTACGAGACTTCCGAGCAGGCAGAACATATTGCTGGTCTTGCTCGACTCGCATTCAGGACAGCCTGCGAATTTTTTATCTGTGAATGCCACTACTCCGAGTCCGAAATAGGCGCCGAACGCATGTATGACAACACTGCCGCCCGTATCCTGGAATCCCGTCAGCAGTCCGCTGTCGAGTATCAGCCATTCGTTGAAAAAATATGCACATGTAAACAGGAATGCCATGAGCGCGAACTGGTCCATTTTAAGACGGCCCAGCGGAGCGCCTATCGCAATGAGCAGGCTGGCTGCCGCGAACTCTCCCCACAGAAGTGTCTCAATATCGAGAACAGGTTCGTCTACGAGGAAGCTCCTGATAAGCATATAAAGAGGTATGGCAACGCTGGTCACGATCAGTGTCGCCGTCAGCGAACTGAATCCATGACCTCTCACGAATACCATCAGGAATCCGAATCCCAGAAGCAGCATCGCGAGAACGTGAATAGATCTGCTGTATACCATGGTCTGGAAAATAGTGTGCGTTTCGTTTGTCATCGCGCTCTGATCGATCGATCCCGAGGCGCCCGCAATGTCATTCATGCACGACATGACATTGGAATTCACCTGCGGCAGAAACATGATCCCCATTACTGCAGCGACAATGAGAATGCCTATAAGAAAAGGCACGTTTCTGGAGCTTTTTGAATGTTGTGTTTCCATCTTTGGATAACTCCTTTTGTATTGGTTGGTAATATGTTGGTCTAATATGCAAACCGGTCCATGAATGCAAAAAAAGAAGAATCACCAGCTCTAAAGCTAATGATCCCCTTCGGTTTCATATTTTACTACTATTGCACGAATAATTAAAGTAAATCCGCGCAATTTATATGCACATTTTTTGCGCTGGTTATTCACGCTATTCTGTGATCATTTCCAGCGACTGTCCCTTCGTTTCTTTGCCGAATATCAGAACTATTGCCGCCACTACTACGAACACGATCGTCAGGAAAATGAATACTTTTCCGTATCCGCCGCTGCTGCCGAATGCCTGATAGATGACAGGAACAACAAGCGCTCCCAGGAAAGCTCCGACTCTGCCGAAAGCTGATGCCCATCCGCATCCCGTGCCGCGCACTCTTGTCGGATATACTTCCGGCGTGTAGGCGTAAACGCATCCCCAGGCGCCGAGACTGAAGAAGTAAAGCAGGCAGCCAAATGTTATTACCTGTCCGATGGTCGCGGCATTGCCGAAAAGTCCGGATGCCACAGCTGTGCCGAGGAAGTAGATAACAAGTACCGGTTTTCTGCCGATCCTCTCGACCAGATATCCCGCGCTGGCGTATCCCGGCAGCTGAGCCAGGCACATGATCATCGTGAATTCAAAACTCTTGACCATTGTGAAGCCCTTCGCCATGAGGAGCGTCGGCGTCCATAATACAAAGCCGTAATATCCAATATTGATACCGAACCATACCGCCCAGAGGACTATCGTCGTGCTCAGATATTTTCTGCTCCAGAGTTCGGCGAATCTTACTTTTCCGCCGCCCTCTTCGACCTCGTCGTTCAGAGTCACATAATCTTCCGTGACTTCGCCCGCCTGCGCTTCCATTGCGGAAACTATGCGGTCCGCTTCCTCGTGCTTTCCGATCTGCTCGAGATATCTCGGCGATTCAGGAACTGCAGCTCTCAGGATCGCCGCAAACAGTGCAGGAACAGCACCTACGAGAAGAGCCGCTCTCCAGCCGAACTGCGGAATAACGAGGTACGATACCATCGAGGCAACGATCCATCCCCACGCCCAGAAGCTCTCGAGGATGATTACATTCCGGCCTCTGATTTTAGTCGGTGAAAGCTCGCTGACCAGCGTCGAGGCAGCAGGCAGTTCTCCGCCGAGTCCGAAACCTGTAAAGAAACGCATTACTATAAGCATCGTGTAGTTTACCGAAAATGCCGATACGCCGCTGGCGACTCCGTATATGAGCAGCGTCAGCATGATGACCTTTCTGCGTCCGAATTTATCTGCGGCCATGCCGGATAACGCCGCGCCTATACACATGCCGAGCATGCCGATACTGCTGAGCAGTCCCAGCTGGCCGGTGCTCAGCGTCCACTCGCCGCCTATCGCAGCAAGAACGCCCGAAACCATACCCTGGTCGCACGCGTCAAAAAGCCATCCTATGCCGACCAGAAATAAAATCTTTCTGAGCATTGGAGTTGAAGTCAGTCTGTCGATTCGTTTAGTAATGTTCATTATATTCTCCTAGTTTATATTGTCCAGTCAGGTGTCTTTACACCTATACATACAATGAACATATTAATGTCATAGCCGTGATTTGTCAAGGAAAAAGAACGACGACAGATACCGTAACGGTATCATGCATGACCGCAACTGCCTATTTGACGGCATTACTCGCCGGAATGTGCCTCGGCTCTGTCGAGGATGTCCCTGCCCTCTGACTATTTATACTACCCACAGCAAAAATAGCAATACCTATCCAAATCGCAGAAAATGCTACCAGTTCAACTGAATCGACCAGCTCTTTAAAATAATATACTCCTAATATAAATGAAATTGTAGGCGCTAAATATCCTGCCATTCCTATTACCGACATGGATGTTTTCTTTTCTGATTCGGCAAACAGCCAGAGCACTGCAACGGTCACTATTCCGACAGTCATCAGCAGACCTATCTCCGGTTTTGTCGCCGCAGCGAACGCCCCTATTCCTTTGACTTCCACATAGATGATGCCGGCAGCGGCGAATGGCACGAAAAACACAGTTTCGTAAAAAAGAGACATAATAGAAGAACAGTGTATTTTCTTTTTTATGGCCGCATATATGGCAAATGTCGATCCCAGGCCCAGCGCAATCATCGGCAGTTCGCCGTAATGCACCAGCATTATTATTATTCCCGTGCCCGCAAAACATAACGAGATAAGAAGAGACTTCGTCAGTTTTTCCTTAAAAAGGATAATGCCGGTCAGCGCGATCATCAAAGGTTCTATGTAATGTCCCATGCTCGTCTGGATAATAAATCCCGCATTTACAGCCCATACATAAAGGCCCCAGTTCAGTGTGATAAAAATCCCTGCCGACAGGAAATACAAAACAGCTTTTTTCTGCCTGATCGTCTTTTTGATTTCCTCCCAGCCGTCAGTCTTCAGCGCTCCTGCAAAGCTGACTATTGCTACAAGCACGATCCTGTATAAAATTATTATGCCTGAATCTATCGGTTTTAACGCCTGCCAGTATATCGGCATCAGTCCCCAGATAACATAGCTGCTGACGGCCATTATCGTTCCTTTTGTATTTTCTTTCATGCTCCGCCTCTCTCTCAGTCCGTTAAAAATGATTTCAGGGCACGCAGCCCTGAAATCATAGCTTTTCTTTTATTACAGATCCTGTACAATATGCGCAATCACTTCATCCTGCAGTTTCTTGTCCAGATTGTTGAAATACTCACAGTATCCGCCGACCCTGACGATCAGATTATTATGTTCATCCGGATTGACCTGAGCATCTCTCAGCGTTGCTTCATCGACGATGTTCAGCTGTAGCTGTACGCCCATATTTTTGAAATATGCTTTGATCAGCGCTTTCAGATTGTCCGATCCGCGCTGGCCCTTGATCAACGTCGGATTCAGTTTCAGATTAACTGTAGTTGCGCCGTTCAGTCCCTTATAGTCGATTTTCGTTACTGACCCCAGTGACAGCGTCGGCCCCTTGACATCTCTTCCGTGGCTCGGTGTTATTGAATTGCTTATCGTATCGCCGCTTCTGCGTCCGTTCGGCGTCGCCGGCGTAACTTCTCCTATCAGCAGCTGCGATGTATAACTGTAGGAAGACGCTACGGAAAATCCTTCGATGCCCTGCTTGTTCAGTCTGTCTACACAATCAAAATACCATCCTGAAATCGTAGTGGCGATCCTGTCCGTGTCCTCGATACCGTTGCCGTAACAAGGTGTCTGGTTCTGGATCAACAGCCGTTCATTTTCATATCCCTCATAATTTGCATCCATCATTTCCTTCATCTGACGCAGAGTAAAGATCTTATCTTCATATACAAATTTCTTTATCGCTGCTATCGAATCCGCCGCTGTAGCCAGTCCGGTGCCGATGATTTCTTTCATCCCGTAATATTTTGCGCCGCCTCCGTAGATGTCTATACCCTTCTCGAGGCAGTCATCTGTAAAAATTGATGCGTACGGATCGAACCAGTACTCCTTGAGTATCCTGTCGCAGATATCGGACCGCTCCTTTGATTTCGAAAGAGAATTGTACATCTGCAGCTTATATGCTTCCATGAACTTATGGAATGTGTCCAGTTCTTCAAGTTTCCCTGTATGCAGTTCTTCCGGCATCACATACGGGAAATTGGAAAATCCCTTCTGATTAGTGAAAATCGGCGTATCTTCCGGGCAGCTTTCCGTCGTGTAATAAATAGTATCTCCGCCGTTGTTCATTACTTTCAGCAGGACGCCGGCATAATCAACATCGTCAACATTCAGCCATCCTGCCACCTTGCCCATGATCATAGTCTCAACACATCCGACATTCACGTAATCTCTTGCATCTTCAAGCGGGAAGCCTCCTCTGAAAAGATTTCCGGCCAGCACCTCGTCGTTCAGTATCATCGGATTGCCTGCGCCGAGCTTCATGGTCTCGACTATCATATCGTAATACCACTCGGCAGACCCGTTGAACAGTCTTGCTCCGACATTCGGATACGGCTGTCTCAGAAGCTGGACCGCCTTCAGGCAAAGCTTCGTGACTTCATTGGCGCCGTCTCCGCCGTCAGGTTTCTGTCCGCCTATCGTCATGGCAATGACAACTCTCATTTTCGGCTCGTTTATCTTGGCGAAGAGGTTGCAGACATATAAAAGCGCTTCATCCTCGGTAATAAGTCCTTTCTTTATATCATTTTCATAGAACGGGAGCATGTACTGATCGAATCTGCTGAAAGCACTCGTCGTACCTGCGCAGGCCTGCATGTTGAATCCCACGTACAGCACCCAGAGCAGCTGTATCGCCTCAAAGAATGTCTCCGGCTTCCCGGTCGCCACTTTGGCCAGTGTATCGGCTATTTTCTGCAGTTCCTGTTTTCTTTCGGCATCCTGTTCCTTTTCCGCTGCTTCAGCAAACGTCTTTCCGTAACGGCCCACAAAACCGATGATAGAATCCATTACTATAGAAACACTTTCATAAAATTCTTTTTTCTCTGCCGACAGATCTTTTTCAGCCAGATGACCGCGGATCTCGTCGCGGATATCGGCAAGTCCTCTTGAAAGGAATTTAGGAGGATTGATGTCGTTGTGATTTGACACTTCCCATGGAAGCTCTCCTACAAGCTGCGCATCTTCACCGAAATCCCAGTTAAAATACTGCTCCAGCTCACGCGATATCTCCAGTCTGGTCACACCGTACTGGTTGCCCATTTCCTCTGTCAGCTCTTTGATGATCTGCTGCAGCTGCTTATAATCGATATTGCCGTGATAATGTATTCTGCTGTATACGGTTATTCTGGATTTATTCTTATCCTCATCCGTACGGCTGTCGATATAATGCAGGATAACTTCTTCCGCTTCCTTTTTCCTGACCTCATATTCCGGCATTGCGACTTTCGGATACATGCCCGCGATAGTCCCCCCAAGCACTTCATAAGGCTGAACGAGCAGGTCGACATTATCCAGGAGATGAGCTGTTGCTTTTGCCCTTCTTAGCTGTCTTGGCTCATCCTTTGTCTCTCTCAGGCTTTCTCCGGCCAGTCGGAAAAAATCACTTTTGTATACTCCGTTATTGTTGTTGTATTCTACATATTCCCTGAGCTCATGAACCCTTTTCTCCATTGTTTTTTTTGTCATCCCAGACTCCTTTCTATTCATTGACCATCCTGCCGCCGTATGACCTGCATTTTCTGACCCATTCTTCTACTGTTTCTTTAGCCGGAGGCTTGGCCACTATGTATCTGACCCGGTCTTCCAGTCCGAATTTTTCTATTTTACCGACTCCCATGCTGTGGTACGGCAGTAATTCCGCGCCGATCGATTTATCCAGGCGTTTCGTGATTTCCGCGATCTTCCGGAAATGATCCTCGTTGTCGTTGTATCCCGGGATTATCGGACATCTCAGTAATACTTTTTTGCCGCTGTCGTTCAGCCGGCAGAGATTCTCATAGATGATCTCGTTGGACATCCCGGTATATTCTTTATGTTTTGCAGGATCGCTTGCCTTCCAGTCCACGAGGAACAGATCTATGTAATTTTTGACATCATCCAGATAACTGTATTTACAGCAGGCGTTTGTTTCTATAGCCACACTGATCCCGACCGCGCATGCAGCCTCTGCCAGTTCGCGGACGAATCCGCTCTGCATCATAGGCTCGCCGCCTGAGAGTGTGATCCCGCCGCCGCTTTCATCATAATAACTTCTGTCTTTCGAGACCTCGGACATCACTTCTTCAACCGTCATTCCTTTATCGCCGTAAATGCTGAGCGCGCTTCCCGAACACATCTTCACGCACTTTCCGCAGAACGTGCATTTTTCTCTGTCGATTATATGTTTTCCGTCGGCGATACTATGGCATCCTTCGGGACATATCCTGAAACAGCTGCCGCAGCCTACGCATTTAGATGCGACGAAAGCGAACTCTCCCGGTTTATCATCTATGCTTTCAGGATTGTGGCACCAGAGACAATGAAGCTGACATCCCTTGAAAAACACCGTTGTCCTTATGCCAGGCCCGTCGTTTACTGAAAAATGTTGTATTTCGAAAATGTTACCTTTCATTTTGATCATCCTTTTTCTATTTCCCGGTTTGATATATTTTGATGTCATTCTATCATTGAGGCGGAACTCGATTAATTCTCTAATAGATACAATTTCCCTGCTTTTTCTTATACTAATTGATAACCTGTCCCGATTGTTTTAAATTGCGGTTTGTTCTATAATTAACACGAAAGGCGGTAACTGCCATGGAAGATATGACATTCAGTTTTGATAATCTTGAACAAGTCAACAAAATCATACTTAACATTTATGATTCCGAGCTTCCGATCCATACGAGGATCTCAAATTTTTTCGAGGATATATCGTCATTTATTTATTATGACCGGGCTTCGATTATGATCTTTTTCAAAAATGAAAACGGCGAATATGAAAAGCAGTCTTCGTTTACTGTCAACTGGAATTCGTCGCTTCTGAAGAAATACGATGTTTATTATGCCAGACTCGACGACTCGCTGGAGCCTCTGGACCACCCGAAGCCTATGGTGATCAAATCGAGCTCTTTTTTCAATGAGGAACAGCGCAAAAAAACCGAATACTGGAACGGCTACATGGTACCGAACAATGCGGACTATGAAGTCATCGCCAATCTCCAGCTCGACTTCAGTATTAAATACAGAGCCAACCTTTCGCTTACACGCGGAAAGGAAGCAGGAGATTTCAGCGATATGCATGTAAGGCTCCTGCGTATTTTCCAGCCTCATCTGTCAAGACTCATCAGAGAATATATCGATCAGAATATAAGCGAGAACGGGCCTCTGAGCAGCCGGGACTATAACTGCGTCGGTTTCTGCGTGCTTAACGACAGCTGCCAGGTGATAAAGCAGAACGGCATCTTTGATCGGCTCAATACAAATGTCAATAATCAGCTTCTCAATAAGATCGTCTCTTTATGCGTCAACTACGCTAACAGCAATAATACGGTCGGTACATTCAGTTATGAGTATAAACTGGAGAACAGTCCTCTGTTTCTGGAATTATCCTGTGTCCCGTCCAACCTCGACGGGAGCAAAGTGCAGTATTGCTGCCTCGTATATGACATATCTCATTTCTTCGACATTGCGCTCAAGCAGGCCAAAGAAAAATATGAGTTGTCCGACCGTGAATATGATATTCTGCTCTGCATGCTGCACGGGATGAAAAATGAAGAAATAGCCGAAGAACTGTATCTGAGCGTACCTACTATCAAAAAATATGTGGCCAATATCTATAGCAAGTTGAACATAACCAGTCAAAAACAGATTTTCGTTAAATTGAATTTATTATAATTCAATATGCCAAAAATGCGGTTCTGAAAAACAGAACCGCATTATAATTTTATTTTGATATTTAGATATTTATTTAATTATATTTCACCAATCACACCCGGTTGTTTTTTAAAACCTTTTGTTTGAACAACCAAATAAACAAATCCTATCGCACACCATGACAGACCTATGATAAGAGCAGCCTTATCAAGGCTGAACCACATAAAAGCACATAATGCAGCGCCTATTATTGGCATGATTATATAATTAAATTTATTGCGGAATCCTTTTCTATTTCCGCCCTTGATGTAGTAATGTGTGATTACACTGATATTTACAAAGACAAATGCCGTCAATGCTCCAAAACTGATTACCGAAGATATAGATGCGAAATCAGTAAACAGGGCAAATATTCCAAGAAGCGCTATTACTGAAATTGCATTTACCGGAGTCTGAAATCTGGAGTTTACCTTCGAAAACCAGCCCGGAATAGTTTTATCACGTCCCATAACAAACAGTAGTCTTGCAGCAGACCCTTCCGCTGTGGTGCCTGAAGCAAATGCTGCAGTCAAGTATATTACTGAAAAGATTATTGAACCGCCATTTCCCATAACATGTTTTACAAGTTCAGCTGCCGCGGTACCCTGATCTGTTATTTCCATCCAGGCATTAGGCCAACTGAGCTGTGAAAGATATCCCATTGCAACACATATTATTCCATAAATCAAACATGTAAAGATTATTGCCTTTCCGACTGTTTTTTCAGGATCAACAGTTTCCTCTGTATATGTGGTCAAAGCATCAAATCCCAGGAAACACAAACAAATTAATGTACACTGCTGGAATACTGTACCGAAACTTACTGCTCCACTTGAAAGTGCCGGGATATTAATTATGCCTGAAATATCTGCTGTTGTTCCCGCACCATTACCTCCAAGCAGCCACCTTACCATGAAAATCATAAACACAAATACAAAACTTACACCAAGTATCGTTATCACTGCATCGACCCGCGAAGCAACTTTTACACCTATAATGTTGATCCCAGTCATTGCCAAAACGGTAACTACAATCCAAACTTTATATGGTATTGCAGGTATCAATAAATACAGATACATACTAACAAGTACATAATTCAGCAGTGGAAGCACCATATAATCGATTATCATGGCCCATCCAACCATAAAGCCGAGATGCGGATTAATAGCTCTCTGAACATAAGAATATGCTGAACCTGCAATTGGAAATGCTTTGCACATTTTAGAATAACTAATCGCAGTAAATACCATTACAACGGTTGCTATCGCATATAGTAAAGCGAACATTCCATGAGTATTGACTGTTGATATGCCATACATAGTATATCCACCTATTATATTGACGATTGCTAAACCAAGAAAAATCAACGGACACAATGTTAATCCTCGTTTCAGCTCTTGCTTGTATCCGAATTGTTCCAAACTGGAATTCGAATCCATTTGCTGTTTCATCTCGCTCACTTTACTTCCCCCTAACTATTCATATACTGAAGAAGTTCAAGACTATTCCCATCAGGATCCTTTATATAACCCCAGAGGCCCGGGCCATCCGGAGAATCAAACCCAATGATTTTTGTCTTTTCAACTCCGAGCTTTTCTGCCTCTTCGAAACACTTATGGATATCTTCCACAACATACCCAACATGATGGCGGCCTAACGTATACAGCGGCAAAGGCTGTTCTGGAATATCCTGAGGATCATGGAACTCGAGAAATTCCAACAATTGTCCTGGTACAACTTCCATCTGGCAAATTCTATATGTAACAGATTTGCCGACACCCATACCCTCAGCGTCTTCTTCACTAGTACATAATTCACATGGCGGATCAAACACCTTACAACCCAATACATTTCCATAGAATTCTATTGTCTTTTCCAAACTGCTCACACTTATTCCCGTGTGCTCTACTCTCAATACTTTCATATTATCTCCTTTAAAAAATGGTTACTTTCAAAATGTTATTTACAATGTATCTACCTGCCGAGTACACCTTTCAATACATATGTTTTCAACTGTGAATACTCTTCAACACTTACGCTGATACCTTCTCTGCCCAGACCGCTGGATTTAAATCCACCGAACGCCTGATCATAATGCCTGTAATGACCTGTACCATTCAGTACCGTTGCTCCAGATTCAATGTAATTTGACACTCTGTAAGCTCTCTTAAGATCAGCCGTAATAATACCAGACGAAAGACCATACTTCGTGTTATTTATTATTTCAACTGCTTCATCTTCTGTGTCAAACCCGATAATAGGGATAACCGGCCCGAATACCTCCATATTCTTCGCAATGTCCATATCTTTTGTTACATTATTCAGTACTGTAGGAATAATTCTTGCGCCTTCTCTTTTTCCACCACACACACAAACAGCACCTTGCTCTATCGTTTTCTTTATGCGCTCTTCGACCATAAGAGCATCTTTTTCAGAGATCAATGTGGTAATAATTGCATCCGGATCCATTGCCGAAGCGATGTTAAATTCCTTTGTCCAATCCGCGAGTTTCTCTGCCAGTTTATCTTTAATGCTGTTCTGCACAATTAATCTCTTTGTTGCACAGCATACTTGGCCATTATTGTAAATACGCCCCAGAAACATTTCTTCAAGAACTTGATCAAAATCCGCATCATCAAATACAATGAGTCCGTCATTCCCGCCGAGTTCAAATAAAAGAGTTTTCAGTGTCTCTGCTGCATCTTTCGCTAGTCCAATTCCAGTATCTGTGCTTCCCGTTAAACAAATGGCCTCAACTTTTGGATTCTTCGAAATCTTTTTTGAATATGCCTCATGGTCACAATTCATAAAAAAGGCAACATCTTCCGGGATTCCCGCTTCTTGAAGTATCTCTCCCAACTTCATGACAGCCAAGGGGTTTGATGACGGAGCTTTTACAATAACTGTGTTCCCCATCACTAACGCAGGAGCAATTTTATGTACAGTAAGTTCCATAGGGAAATTAAAAGGTGTTATGCACGCCACAACTCCAAGTGGTTCACGCTTAGTGTATATCAAATCATTTTCCAGTTCTGGCGCACTTTCTGTCAATACATCTCCATAAAGATGCAGCGCTCTTTCAGTAGTATTTTTTATGATATCTGCAACTTCACCACACTCCTCATAACTTTGCGTAATCGGTTTCCCAAGTTCTCTAGTACTGAGTTCTGCCAGTTCTTTTGTGTACTTTGTTGAAATCAATTCCGAAAATTTATTCAGGATATCCGCACGCTGGCGAATAGGAGTATCTCTCCACTTTCTTCTTGCCGCATACGCCTTGTCAACCATAGATTCAAGTTCTTCTTCGGATGTAAGTTCCATTGTCCCCACAAGAGAATTATCTTCAGGGTTTGTAACATTTAATATCTTTGACATCGAATTCCCTCCATTCATCAAGTTAAATGTATTACTAATTGTTTAGATTCTACTAATTCTGAACTGAAATAATATTACTTAAGGGATAAGAATATCATAGCAAAAAGTAACCAAAAGAATACTAGTGTTAATGTATATTGAACAAATTCAATGATTTTGTCAATGTTTATTATTATCACCAAACAATTTAATTACTGTCACAACCAACTGCCATTTATTCCACATATCGAATATAACATATGACTGCCACACTGGCCTGCATAGTAATTTGGCAGTTGTGGAACTACCAATTTGTGGTATAGTTTCCTTTAGAACTATTTTCAAAAGGAGAACTGGCATGATAGAGAAGATGAGTACTAAATCAACCATGCTGCTGATGGCTCTGACCGCATTCATGTGGAGCACAAGCGGCCTGTTCATAAAAATGATTTCCTGGAACCCGCTGTTCATTGCAGGAGGAAGGAGCCTTCTGACAGCCGGCGTTCTTTTCATATTCATAAAGAAAAGCGGCGCCCGCGTAAAGATCAACAAGGCGTCTCTTGCTATAGCCATCCCTATCATGATCAATATCACACTGTTCGTTGTTGCCAACAAACTCACGACGGCAGCAAATGTAATAGTCATCCAATATGCCGCACCTGTGTGGATAGTAGTTCTGTCGGCAATATTCCTGCATCAGAAATTCAGCAAAGTCGACATTACTGTAGTGGCCGTCACGATGTGCGGGATCCTGCTTTTCTTCCTCGACCAGCTTTCGATGGAAGGAATACTCGGCAATATCCTCGCCTTGTTCGCAGGCATTGCCATGGCAGTAATGTACATTATCAATAAGGAGGTCAGTCACGATGACCCCGATTCGCAGGCTTCCGGCATTATGCTCGGGCAGCTCCTGACGGCGCTCGTCGGCGCTGTCGCGCTGTTCTTCGTTCCGTTTCATACGACAGGTCTTGAAATCAGCTACATAGTATTCCTCGGTATCGTTCAGATGGGCATCCCCTACGTTTTTTACACGCTCATACAGCGCAAACTCCCGACACTTACCTGCTCGCTGATTGCCATGATCGAGCCTCTTTTCAATCCGGTGTGGGTCGTGCTGTTCTACGGTGAAAAGCCGGGGCGTTTCGCTCTCGTCGGCGCCGCAATAATAATCGTCACGATAGCCCGCTGGTGTGTATGGCAGGCCAAAAACGAAATCCCCGCGGAATAAAGCATTACAGCCCGATTTCAATGCCGAGCTTTCTGAGCTCTTCTTTCTGTCTGCGTCCGCGCATTATCAGCCTTTCGATAAAAAATATTATCAGGAGTGCCGCCGCAAGAAGACCGCCGCATCTGAAAAATGCTCCCGGTGATGAAGACGCGTAATAATCATCTGTGCCCGCAGAAAAAGCCGTACCCGTTACGCTTTCCTCTGCGACACTGAAGCCTGTAAGAGAATACTTACTTACGAAATACTTTTCTGCTGCAGCGTATATATCTTCGCTTTTATCTGCCGCCGAAAATATTGCCGTATCCTGAAGTTTCCCCCTGCTGTCATAAATATCGAGATCACTGAACGATACGATCCTGCCTTCCCGGTCCAGCCTGAGACTGATCACTGCCGTCGTGCCGCCCGGATATTTATAGCTGTCTTCACGGACGGTATATGTCCCCTGTACATGAACAACATACAGTCCGATACCCAGGAATAACAGCGCCACAGATATTACGGGGATGAGACCGAAGATGAATCTTTTCTTGCCTGCAAGCAGCACTTCCAGGACAATGAGCGCCGCTGTTGCTGCCGCAGCAGCGATAAAAGTGCCGATATTTCCTGATATTATCATTGCGCGCCTCCTACATATCTTCCAGTTTTGTTTTAAGCAATAAATTCTTTTTCTTCCGCTTATGCCCTGAAGCGATGAAAATGTACAGCACTATCAGGAACGGCAGGATTGCCGCCAATACAATCAGTATAATTTGTGATCCGGCAACGGTCACTGTCTTCACTTTCATGTCTTTTTTCAGCGCAAGAAGCTTGCCGTAACTCACGGATGTCCCTGTAAAATAACTGCTGTTATGCCTGCCCGACATGATGTCATTCAAATGCGATTTGTATTCACCGGCTCCGGCAGTCACTTTCCCGTTGACAACACTGATATCCCTGAAGACGACATCACTGCCCTGACCGACAGCCAGTTTTCCGACTGCGACAATATCATTGTCGCCATCCATGAGAATGTTGATGCAGGCCGGCTTTGCCGATCCGCTGTCCGCCAGTACTTCATGGCTCATGCCTCTGGTAATGGTATTCGTGAATGCTCCCTGCCCGTAAAGGATAAGCAACGTGATCACTCCGACAGCAAGCACAGCCGCCGGCAGGATTTTTTCGCCTCTGCTTCTCATTCTGATGAAATTGCTTTCGATTATGCAGCAGAGAACAGTAAAACCGATATAGATCATCAGAAGTGCAAAGGCGGAAAAGTTCGCTATTACTGCCGCAATTATAGATTCTTTCATTTCACTTGCCCTCCCTGCCTGTTTCTTTATTGTACGCGTTGATGAGGATCTTCGCCGTATCAAAGTCGAGCTTGTCATCCAGCGCCAGCTTCTTTACAAGCTTCACATACGGCGCAGCTTCCAGATCTTCCTGTACATTGATCTTTTCGATCAGACGGTCGAGCCGGAGTCTGACCGTAGGATATGTGACCCCGTATTCCCCGGCGATTTCCTTGAGCGAACCGCTGCAGAGCACGAACTTCTTTATGAACGCCAGATCTTCATCATCCAGATTTTCCATCCATGAAGGCATGATATCTATCGACATGACCATTGCTCCTTTCTTTAATATAATTAAGCATATACTTTAATTATATTAAAGTCAATATTAAATATTATTTTCATAAAACAAAAGTGCCCCGGCATTATCTGCTGCGGAGCACTATGGCATGATTAACTTCCGATTTATTTAAGCAACTTTCGCCTTATGCCTGTATCACTGCCTTTATCCTAATCTATTATCTTTTCCGCATACTCTATAAATTTCAGCACCGCAGGCGATGCTTTCTTCATTGAAGGCACAGCGATCCCGAGTTCCACTTCACGTGCCGGCGAGAGCGGCAGAATCACGACATCACCCTTGAATTTCCTGCTCTGCAGCTCATTGTTGATGCTGATCCCCAGCCCCGATTCCACCATTGAAAACACTGTGGCAGGATCCTGCGACCGGAATGCGACATTCGGCGTGATGGATTCTTTCTGCAGCAGCCGGTCTATGTCCGTATCATGTCCCGGAGCCGGATATATGAACGGCTCGGTCCTGAGGCCAGCAAGCGGAAAAGTTTTTCGGCGCGCCAGCGGATGATCCTTCGGCAGCCACGCCACCATGGGATCGTTCCTGAGTCTGATCCATTCTCCCGAAAACGCCGTCGGCCTGCTCATGAAGCAGCAGTCAAGTTTCATCTCCGCGAACATCTCACTGATATCATCAGTAAGCCCTTCGAATGTATGTATCCCGATCTCCGGATAGTCCTTTTTGAAAGCATCGATGATCTCGGGCAGCCACACTTCGGCAATACTATAAAAAGAACCGACCGATATCCGGCCTATCGCCAGGCCCTTTATTCCGGCGGCCAGCTGTTCAATATGCTCCTGGCAGCGGCAAACCTCCCGCATAGCCGTGAGCATTACTGCCCCGTCCTCGGTCGGTACCGCACCCGTCCGGCTCCTCGTGAGCAGCGTCAGGCCCAGTTCCTCTTCGAGCGAGTTGATCATCCTGGTGATCCCCGGCTGGGTATATCCCATCTCCTCCGCCGCGGCAGTAATGCTTCCCGATTCCACGGTTTTTATATATGCTTCGTATTTCACAGTATCCATCGTGCGCCTCTTACATAATATTTTATTATGATAATATGATTTTTTGCCGTTTTACTTATGTATAAAGTGATTATATATTATAGACATAGAACAGGCAAGCACCCCAGGAAAGGACAGGTGATCATCATGGAAAAGTTATATATTGAAACGCCCCTGATAGAAGTTACGGAAAACACTATTCCCGGCAAAACCGTCTCGTTTAAAATGGAAGCTTATCAGCCCAGCGGTTCATTCAAGCTCCGCGGCATGGACTGCGCCTGCAGGTCGGCGGCCGAAAACGGCTGCAGCAGGTTTCTCTCTTCATCCGGCGGCAATGCCGGCCTGGCAGTCGCCTATTGCGGGAGGAAGCTTGGAATGCCTGTCACGGTAGTACTTCCCGAAACATCATCCCCAAATGTCATTACCAGACTTGAAAGCCTGGGCAGTGACGTCATCGTCCACGGCCGCACATGGGATGACGCCAACGAATACTGTCTCGGCCTTTGCAGTAATGACGAAACCATCGCCTACATCCCGCCGTTTGACGACCCGCATCTCTGGCACGGACATTCGTCTCTTGTCGATGAACTGAAAGAACAATGCGCGGAACAGCCCGACCTCATTATTCTGTCGGTAGGAGGAGGCGGCCTTCTGAACGGAGTAGTGGAAGGCCTCGTGCGCAGCGGATGGGAAGATACTGCCGTACTGGCTGTTGAAACCAAAGGAGCGGACTCTCTGTATCAGTCTGCACAGGCGGGGAAACTCGTGACACTCAGCAGCATTACCTCCGTCGCCAAAAGCCTCGGAGCCAGAACCGTCTCCCGGAAAGCGCTCGACAACGTGCAGGCGCACAACGTGATCCCGTACCTCGCAGATGACAGCCGCGCCGTCAGCGCATGCGTAAGAATGGCTGACGAATACCGGGTCATCGTCGAGCCCGCATGCGGCGCATCGCTGTCGGTGTTCTTCGACCGAAGCGCTATACTCAATGACTATAAGAACATCGTGGTCATTGTATGCGGAGGATCAAATGTCGATCTCGGAATGATCGAGAAATGGGGAGAAGCAAAATGATGTAGTAATGTCGTTGACAGCTCTTGAGCGTGATAATGCTATTTCCAGAAATTGGAGAAAATGATAGCAGAAATGTCTTCATTTTCCTCATTTTTGAAACATCTGGTTTCTCACAATTCACATCGCATCATTATACATTGCACGCAATGAACACTGCCTTACACAGTACACTATCGGCCGGCCATATAAGAGTATATGGGCCGGCCGATGTGCATCATTTCCATTACTGCTCTATTTCATTTCTGACTTCGAGGAACGCCTGCATCCGGGCCTCTTCTGTGCTCATGCCCAGGCCCTCGAATTCCGTTATCCGATTGATTATCCTCTCATAGTCGAACGGAATGATCTTTTTGAACCTGCTGATATATTCCATTAAATTCCCGAGAATTTCCTGCGCTCTTTCCGAGCCCGTATATTCGACATGCTTCTGCAGCATCTTCTTCAGTCTGAAAACATCATCCTTCGATTCGATCTTCTCCATGGCAACCGAATCGCGGTTCACAACGCGGTAAAGCTCGTTGTCAGGATCCAGCACGTATGCCACACCGCCGCTCATTCCCGCGGCGAAATTCTTGCCGACCGAGCCGATGACTGCCACGCAGCCGCCAGTCATATATTCACATCCGTGTTCGCCGATTCCCTCTACGACAGCGCATGCTCCGGAATTCCTGACACAGAACCTTTCACCTGCCGCTCCGTTGATATACGCCTGCCCCGAAGTTGCTCCGTACAGAGCGACGTTGCCGATGATGACATTTTCTGCGGCGCGGAATACGGCTTCCTTCGGCGGGTATATTATGAGTTTGCCGCCTGAAAGCCCTTTGCCGAAATAGTCATTGGAATCCCCTTCGACAGACAAAGTCAACCCTGCGGGAATGAACGCGCCGAACGACTGACCTCCGTAACCTCTGCAGGAGACCGTAAATGTGTCCTCCGCCAGGCCGTCAGGATAGCGTTCCGTTATCTCCGAGCCGAACATAGTCCCCAGCGTACGGTTGCGGTTATTGATATCGATACTGATTGAACGGTGCTCAACAGCTGCCGGATCACCTTTTCCGGCTTCAAGAGAATCCAGGAAATTATCCATCAGCTTTTTCCTGTCGGCGCTCTTTTCCAGTTTGAAATCGTACGCGAATCCCGGCTGATAAATGCACTTCCTCTTCGACTTCAGATACGGGTTCGTCAGGATCTCCGAGAAGTCGATCGTCTGAGCATTGCGCGCCGGAGCGTCCTTTTTAACTGTCAAAAGGTCTGTCCTCCCGACCATATCGTCGAGCTTTTTTATTCCCAGTTTCGCCATATATTCCCGGAGCTCCTGGGCAATGAAGCGCATGAAGTTCTCCACATATTCCGGCTTGCCGTGGAAATTTTTTCTCAGCTCAGGATCCTGAGTCGCGACGCCGACCGGACATGTATCGAGATTGCAGACACGCATCATTACGCAGCCCAGAGTGACCAGAGGTGCAGTGGCAAATCCGAATTCTTCAGCTCCCATCAGCGCTGCGATCGCTACGTCACGGCCGCTCATCAGCTTGCCGTCGACTTCCAGTTTAACGCGGCGCCGCAGTCCGTTCGATATCAGTTCGCGGTGTGTTTCAGCCAGACTCATCTCCCACGGCAGACCGGCATTCTTGATGGAATTCCTCGGAGCCGCACCTGTTCCACCGTCGTGCCCCGAGATCAGGATGCATTCGGCACCCGCCTTCGCGCAGCCGACAGCGACTGTCCCCACACCTGCTTCCGATACGAGCTTGACTGAAATGTGCGCCTTTCTGTTCGCATTTTTGCAGTCGAAAATCAGCTGCGCCAGATCCTCGATCGAATATATATCATGATGCGGCGGCGGTGAGATCAGACTCACGCCCGGCGTTGAATGACGCGTTGCCGCGATCCACGGATAGACCTTCTTTCCGGGAAGCAGTCCGCCTTCACCCGGCTTCGCGCCCTGCGCCA
>JALCRY010000019.1 GCA_022652985.1 Eubacteriaceae bacterium
GCGATGAAAGGATCGCCAGCCCGTACGCGGATCATCCGGACATAGTAATGGCTCTCAACGGACCTGCCATAGACAAGTTCGAGCCTCCTATGGCCGAGGGCGCTTCCCTGTTCGTCAACAGTTCTCTTGTCGATGACGACAGAGAATACAGAGACGACATCAAAGTCATCAAAGCACCTGTTACTGAGATCGCGCAGGGCCTGCAGAGTGAAAGAAATGCCAACATCTGCATGCTCGGCAAGATAATAAAAGAAACCGAACTGTTCCCTATCGATGAGTTCGAAAGTGCCATGTGCGAGTACTTCGAAAAGCAGGGTAAAGGAAAGTTCAACTCCAAAAACGTCGAAGTCCTGAGAGCGGGTTTCGATCTGTAGATTTATTACATAATAGTATATCGGAGAAGACAGACGGCAATCGGGTGCCGTCTGTTTTCGTTTATTGCCGGTTCAGGACTTCCAGCACTTCTTCTTTGCTGCTGCAAATGGTCACCATTTCTTCCAGCGGGCGCGGCATGAGATGCTCGGCGTCGGCATGCTGCAGGAACGCATAAAGCTCGTCGTAAAAACCGTCGATATTAAATAAAATGATCGGCGCTTCGATCTCATGGATCTGTTTCAGCGCCAGTACCTCGAACAGTTCGTCGAAGGTCCCCATGCTCCCCGGTGCAGTAATAAAAGCGTCCGACAGTTCCACCATTTTCGCTTTTCTCCCCGCCAGATCCTCGCAGGCGACAGTTTTTGTACACGCCGGATGCACCGTTCTTTTGTCCAGAAAAATACGCGGGATCACACCGGTGATCTCTGCTCCCGCGCGTCCGAATCCGTCGGCCGCCGCTTTCATTAGTCCGTTGCTGAATCCTCCGAATACGAGATCGTGCCCCGCCCTGCCGAGAGCCTCCGCCAGCTCCTCGACATTACTGTAATATGATTCTCTTCTGATGTCGGCAGATGCGCCGAAAATGCATATATTCATCGTGATCCCTCCTGTTTTTATTATAGCATATGTTATAATAGTGTCATGATAAAACACGAATTTACAGAGCGGCCGATACCGGTTCCCGCGGGGCCGTCGGCTGAAGACAAAAAAATCGATATCGACATACGGGATTGCGGTGAGCCTGTCGTCTCCATGAATTACGGGCCTGCAAACATTATTTCCAGTTCACAGTACTTTATCCAGGGGCTCGCCGGCGCGCTGCCGGAATGTTACTGCCGCGAAGGCGTCATGCTGCGTCTTATCCGGGCGGCGGAAATGCTCCCTGACGGATACAAGTTTGTGGTTTTCGACGGCTGGCGTGCGCTGAAGCTCCAGAAATCGTTTTACGACGAGCACCGCAGAAGGCTGGCCGCGGCGGATCCTGCCCTTACGGAAAGCGAGCTCGACCGCAGGACTGTCGAATTCGTATCGCTCCCGAGCAGCGACGATCTGCACCCTGCCCCGCACAACACGGGAGGTGCGCTCGATCTTTCGATCGCGGATGAAAACGGTCTGCTGCTGCCGATGGGCACACGTTTCGATTCTGACACCGACGAAGCGTCAACCTCCTATTACGAAGAACGCCTCGCTGCCGGCGCCGCACTGTCGGAAAACGACATTACTGCCCTGCGCAACAGACGATTCTTTTATCACGTCATGTTATCAGCGGGATTCGTGAATTACCGCCACGAATGGTGGCATTTCGATTTCGGTGATCCGCTGTGGGCAGTATCGACCGGCGCGGACTGCGCAGTCTACGGGCGCGCGAAGCCGGAGTTTGTCTGGCTCGACATCGACTGACCCGCATAGGGGATAACATTTTTGTAAGTTTGCTTTATGTGACAATTTGCTAATGCAACGTCAACTCTGCAGATGGTATAATTTCATTGTAGAGGAATACAAAAATGTGTGAAAATAATCTTAAAATCTGAATCACCTAGCCGCGGTGCCTTCGCCTGAAGAGCATCACGGCTTTTGATATTTATGCGGAGGATAGTATATGAAGAAAATAATTGCAGTAATGCTCTCTCTGTGCGTTTTGTGCTGCATCCCGGCGCCTGTCTTCGCCGCTTCGTCTTACGATGTATCGGTCAATACGATCGACGGCATCGTATCCGGTGCGAGCAACTATTCGCGCGCCGCGGTTTCACAGCTCAGCGCCGCGCAGACGGATTACAATAATGCCGTTGTAAAAATCAACAGCACAAACGCCAAAATCAACGCATCGACCGATCCGGACGAGACCGCAGCTCTTAAGGAAGAACTCGCCGATCTGATAAAGGAACGCGATGCGGCGGCCCTCAACATCCAGCAGGTCTCGCTCGACAATTCGCTGACGCTCGTTCAGCAGGGCGAGTCGGCCAAGGAGCAGTATCTGAAATATCTTGAATCGCTGAGTTCCAAGAAGTCGCTGCTCGTGAGCATCGATGTTAAGAAAAACAGCGTATCCATTGCCCGGAAAAAATATAAAAAGGGCATGATCTCCCGCAATGATCTGACCAAGGCGAAGGAAGCGCTTGAAGATCTGCAGGATCAGGTGCCGGATGCTGATTACGAGATACAGCAGGAGTACAATGCGCTGATCGATTCGCTCGGCGTTGCCGACGACAGCACGCTCAATGTCCAGCCGCTTTCCGGCGAGGATAAGGCGGCATTCGCGGCGGCCAAATATTACAGCTTCACCACCGACATGAACAGCGTCCTGGCCAATTCGCTCGAAATCAAAAAGGCCAATGCCAAAGTGAATGCACTCAGGAGCACCGGCGGTACCGATTACAGCAATGCGCTGTCCGATCTCGATACGCTCATGACGAAGACTCGGAAGTCGTTCCGCGATCAGTATGATTCGCTTCAGCATTCGATAGCGTCGATGAAATCTTACGACAGGAAGACAGCCCGCGCGAAGTCGGCAATGAAACAGGCCAAAAAGAAGTATCATTACGGCCTGATATCGAGAAACGAATACACGGCTTCAGTAAACGCATACAAAGAAGCAAAAACCAACGGTGAAAAGGCGATCACTTCGCTCTACCCGACGATAATGAAATATCAGCTTGCAGTCAAAGGCTATTGATGAGGAGGCCCGCAGATGAAAAAAATCAAGTTACCGAAAGTACCGAAGAAAGGCCCTAAGGATCCGGACAAAGTGAGATTTGCCCGCTGGAAAAAGATGTCGAAAAAGAAGAGAGTGCTGCTCACTCTCCTGGCTGTTGCCGTGATCGCCGGCGCCGGCTTCTACGCGCACAGCAGATCTGTCGCGGCGGACAACGTCGATTCATACAGTACGTCGACTCTCGAACGGACGGACGTCCTGCACGAAGTCAAGACAAGCGGAAAAATAGAAAGCACACTGTCCCAGAATATTACTGCCTCAGGCGAAGGCAAGATCATGAAGGTCTACGCCAAGGAAGGCGATCAGGTCACGAAGGGCGAAGCGCTTGCGCAGCTCGATACTTCTGCGGTCGACAAACAGATCGCGGATGCCGAAAAAGCTCATTCACAGGAAGTCAAAGCGGCCAGAAGCGCCATGGATACAGCACAGAGCGACTACGACGCCGCCAAGATGAATTACAAGGTCGGCGACATTTCGAAGCTCGAACTCGAAAAAGCCCGGACGGCGCTGATCTCGGCCAGAAGCGATTACCGCGAAAAAACCAGCGACAATTCTTCTGTATCGACGCTTGAAGACCAGCGCGACGCCTGCACGATCAGAGCAACAGCCAACGGAACTATTACTTCGGCGAATGCGACGGTCGGCTCCACTACCAGCGGTTCCCTCTTCACTATCGAAAACCCGAAGAGCCTGAAAATCAGTGTCAAGGTCAATGAATACGATGTCAATTCGGTGAAGCCGGGCCAGACAGCGATCGTGAAGACCGAGATGACCGGCAGCCGCGAATTCAAGGGCAAAGTCACTCATGTTTCGACGACTGCTATTAAAAGCGAAGACGGAAAAACCGAGACGAGCGGCAAGGCTCAGTTCGCGGTCGCGATAAAGATCCTCAACCCTACCGAAAAAGTCAGGATCGGCGGCAATGCGCGCGCAGCCATAGTGCTCGGCGGACGCAGGAATGTCCTGGCAGTAACGGTCGACAGTATTACAACAGACGATAACGGCGATCACGTCGTGTTCACCTACACGGGTTCAGGCGACAATGTTCACGCCAAAGCGATCAAGGTCGAGACCGGTGTAACGAATGATATCTATCAGGCTGTCACAGGCGACGGCCTCAAGGAGGGCATGGAGATCCTCAATAATGCAGACGGCCTGACTGACGGGCAGAAAATAAAACTGGAGAGTTAGCGATGGAAAACGCAGCGAAAACACAGGCGGCGCACATCATTGAGATGTCGAACATACACAAGAGCTTTTATATCGGGACGCCTCAGGAGCTTGAGATCCTGCACGGCATCGATCTGACAGTCGACGAAGGCGAATTTATTTCGATCGTAGGCGCGTCGGGTTCCGGCAAGAGCACGCTCATGAATATCATCGGCGCGCTGGACAAGCAGACCGAGGGCGAATACCTGCTGCGCGGAATAGATGTCAAATCCGCGGACGATGACCATCTGGCGGAAATGCGCAACAAGGAGATCGGTTTTGTTTTTCAGAATTTCAATCTCATCCCGAGGATCAACGCCCTGAAAAATGTCGAACTGCCGATGCTGTACGCCGGCGACTCCACCGCGGAACGTACTGAAAAAGCCAGGGCATTACTGGAAATGGTAGAAATGTCCGACTGGGTCACACACCAGCCGAACGAACTTTCCGGCGGCCAGAAGCAGAGAGTGGCGATTGCGCGGGCACTGGCCAACGACCCGGCGATCATTCTCGCCGACGAACCGACCGGCGCACTGGATTCCCGGACCGGACATCTGGTAATGGATCTCTTCCACCGCATCAACAGGGACGGAAAAACGATAGTACTTATCACTCACAGTGAGGAACTGGCGGCTGAAACCGACAGGCAGATCACACTTAAGGACGGAAAGATATGCTGATAGTTGAAAACTTCCTGCTTGCACTGACAAGTCTCAAATCCAATAAAATGCGTGCCCTGCTCACGATGCTCGGTATCATCATCGGCATCTCCTCCGTGATCACGATAGTTTCGATCGGGAATTCCGTTTCGAAAAATATCGAAAACGAGATCAAACAGTCCGGGATGAACAACATTTCGGTCAGCGTCACAGCGCGCGACAGCGGAGACAACGAATCTTCAACATATGAAGGTCCGACAGCCGACGACATGTTCTCTTCCTCGTCCATAGGCGACTATGAACGGGAATATTCTTCTGATATCAAGGCCATTTCCTACGAAGAAAACATCGGCGACGGCGAAGCCAGGATGGATGCCGGCAAAGAAACGCAGAAAACCGTTACGGTAGACGGCGTCAACAACGGCTATTTTACAATGAACAACGTCAAGCTGCTCAAAGGCCGCAGCATCAATAAAAACGACGACGAGCACAGCAGCGATGTCGCAGTAATACCATCCAGCGTTGCGGATGCTCTTGCTTCGTCCAACGACAACCTCATCGGCCAGGAGATCAGAGTCGTATTCGACGATAAGATCCTGACATATACTATAGTAGGAATTTACGACGACTCCACCAAGAGCGGCAGCATGTTCGGCGGCTACCAGAGCAATCCGACGATGTACATCCCGGCCACCGCGGCCATGGATGCCAACAGCAGCAGCGGCATCCAGTTCTTCAGTGTTATGCCGTCTTCGGCGAACAGCGCTTCGAAACTCAGTTCCGAGACCGAATCATATTTCAAGAAGCTCTATAAAAGCAACAAAGACTTCACCGTCGATGTCTACAACGCTCAGAAAGACGTCAACGATGTCATGTCTTCGATCAACAAGATCAAAGCGGCCATCGCAGTAATAGCCGGCATCGCCCTTCTGGTCGGCGGCATCGGCGTCATGAACATCATGCTCGTATCCGTGACCGAACGGACGCGCGAGATCGGCGTGCGAAAAGCTATCGGCGCCAAACGCAGCCACATCAAGACCCAGTTCATCATCGAGGCGATGATCATCTGCGGCATCGGCGGCATCATCGGCATCATCCTCGGCCTCACAGTCGCGACCATTGTCGCCCTGAAAATGTCCCTGCCGGTCGCCATCTCGATCCCGGTCATAATCATCAGCGTCATGTTCTCCATGGGCATCGGCATATTCTTCGGCTTCTACCCGGCCAACAAGGCCGCGAAGCTCGACCCGATCGAAGCACTGCGCTACGAATAGCCTCAGCAGGCTCCGGCTTTGACGGCGCGGCAGGACACCGATGGCAGCGATGCGGCACCTCACCCTGCAGCGCGCACCCATCAATATAAAAGCGATGCGGCTCGTCACCCTGCAGCGCTCACCCACCAATATTAAAGCGATGCGGCTCGTCACCCTGCAGCGCTCACCCACCAATATAAAATAGAATCATTTTCAAATTATGCAAAACGCAACTTTTCAAGATGCTGTTTGCATAATTTTTTTGAAATAATTTTTTTAGCACCCTGAAATTATGCAAACGATAGTGCTACAGGAGCACTTTGCATAAAATATTGAAAAAAATGGAAACGCGAGTGCGGCCTTTCGGAGAAATATTGAAGAATATCGAGAAATAGTGCAGAAAGTATGCAAACGACTATCTGAAAACAGTGCTTTTGCATAATTGAGTGGTTACCTAATTTTCTTATGATAATAACAGCGCCGATTACGCCGGATGGTGCCATAGTACCGGCAGTAATATGGAGACTCGCCTGGTCCAAGTCGTATGCATCTGCGGGCAGTGGTCTCGACGGCGACCGTATTGGCGGCGCATGGTTTCTTGCGGGCCGCCAAACAGCCGGTGTACGGCCATTTAAAAAAAACATTTGAATTTTCCCGGGGAAATCTGTTATATTATATATGTTGAGTAGCAAAAGCGTAAGTCCAAACGGACCTGCGCTTTTTTTATAGCCGCCGCAACCGGACGCAAGCGCGTACGTGATCGTCGACAGCAGACCGCCGCAACCGGACGCAAGCGCGTACGTGATCGTCGACAGCAGACCGCCGCAACCAAACGCAAGCGCGCACGTGGCCGCCGGCAGCAGACCGCCGCAACCGGACGCAGGCGCGTACGTGACCGTCGTCAGCAGAACGGCGCGACTGCTGTTCAGACCGGGCATGAAAAGACCGTCGGCAGCAGACCGCTCCGCAACCGGACGCAGGCGTCACACAGAAAAGGAAATGGAAAAATGGGTGAAGAAAAGAAATTAAAAGTAACAAATAAACTGGCGGCAACAGTGCTTTCGCTGTCGCTGCTCACTGTAATGGCTGGCGCCGCAGTAGCGCCGGCGCTGGGTGTGATCGAGCAGTATTTTGCCGGGGAAAGCAAGCTGCTGGTCCAGATGATCATCAGCATTCCGGCTGTTTTCATCGTGATCACGAACCTGATCTTCCCCAAACTTTGTAAGCATCTGAAATCGAAAACGCTGGTAATGGCAGGGCTGGTCCTCTACACCGCCGGCGGCTGTTCGGCAGGCCTCTTCAACAGCATTCACGCGGTCCTTGCGGCGCGCGCGCTGGTGGGCGTAGGTGTCGGCATAGTAATGCCGCTTTCGACGGGACTTATCGCGTATTACTTCCCGAAAGAAAAGCAGGAAAAAATGATGGGACTGTCCTCGGCCATGAACCAGATGGGCGGTGTCATTGCCACGCTTCTGGCCGGCCTTCTCGCGTCTGTCAACTGGAGGGCGAGTTTCCTGGTATACCTGATGGGGCTTATATCCATCGTACTCTGCGCAGTATTCCTGCCGAATCACAGCATGAATGTCAGCGAACCGCATATCGAATACGCTGCCGGAGATTCCGGGAAATCCGGATCAAGGAAAGAATTCGCGCCGTATATTGCCGCAATGTTCTTCCTGATGATGACGTTCTTCATCTACCCGGCTAACTTCGCGATCGAAACGACCGCGGCGGGCATCATTCCGCAGAAGTTCATCTCAGTAATAATGGCGTCAATGGATCTCGTCGCGTTTTTCGGCGGCCTCGCGTTTTATTCGATCAAGAAGTCGATGGGCCACGGCACCAGACTTTTTGCCCCGGTCCTTTTCCTGGCGGGCTATGTCCTGCTGATGATCCCGGGCGGATGGGCAGGCACTCTGGCCGGATCATTCTTTATCGGCTTCGCGAACGGCCTCGGAATACCTTTCATCATCTCCTCGGCGTCACAGAAGGCGGGAAAGGCCGCGGCAACGACAGTGCTGCCGCTGATTTCGGCGGCGCTCTACCTCGCGCAGTTCCTGACACCTGCGATACTGTCGGGCATTACTGCAGTGCTCGGGCCTATGGGTGTTGCGCACATACCGTACCTCATGGCATCGGCGACAGCCGTCATCTTCCTGGGATGCTCGGCATTCGCGGTAAAGGATGACGCGAAAGCAGCAGGCAGCGCAGCGGCACAGGCCGGCAGAGAAACAAAGGCTGCCTAAACCATTCCGGCATATTGATGAGTGCCCGCGGACCCGAAATAACTAATCAAAAAATTCATCAGTCAACTGTGCAAGGTGTCATTTTTAACTTACCGCTGCCACACATTTCAGCCCGAACGTGCGAATTCTTCTATTACTTCGTCGTGTCGGGCACTTTTCTTTTTTGCGTGACGCTATTAATATACAGTAACTGTGGCAGCATCCCGGAGATTCATGCTATCGCCTACAGTTTTGCTGCGATTTTTTTGACGAGCCATGAGGGCATACGGCAAAGCTGAAAAGCATGTACAGTGCCCCGAAGGTATGCCAAGTGCCCGGGAAAAAGTGCCGGCGGCGATGGGAAAAAATATTTTTGCCTTTTGGGCTGCTTTTTTATTTTTTTCAACTTTATTTAATCTTCGTACCGTATTATCAGTCCATAAAGTGAATCATTTCCGCGATAAGAGGATACGAAGATGAGAATGAAAACTATGACCAAGACGTTTTTCGCTCTTGGTACTGTTAATAAAATAAGCATTAGTTATAGAGAAGCTGATGAAGGCAAAGTTATGCAGGCGGCTGATCTGGTGAAACAGATGACAGAAAGCATGGACGACCGCTTGTCGGTGTTCAAAGCTGCCAGTGAAATGTCCGCGCTCAATGCGCAGGCAGGCAGGGGCGATGTCCGGATAAGTCCCGACACCCTGAAGATACTGCAGGCGTCAAAGGAATGGTCGGAGATCACTGAAGGAGCATTTGACATTACTACACAGCCTCTCACTAAATTATGGAGCATCGGCGAAAGCAGCCGCATCCCTTCACCTCATGAGATCCGCAAAGCGAAGAAGCTTATCGGTTATGAGGACCTCGTTATCAGCGGGGCAGGAAACGGGAACGGCTTCGGAACAGCCGGTCTCCGCAGAAAAGGTCAGTCGGTCGATCTCGGCGCTATTGCCAAGGGACACGCGGCGGATCTTGCACACGACATTCTGTCGGAACACGGCATAGACGAAGCGATCATTAACTTCGGCGGCACCGTTATCATCTCGGGGAGACCGAAATCGATCGGGATTCAGGACCCGGGAGCACCTGTCGGCACGCCGATGGGCAGCATTACTGCATCGAATACGGCTGTAGTCACATCGGGTTCTTACGAGAAATATTTCATCAAAGACGGAAGAAGATATCACCATCTGATAGACCCGCGCACGGGAGAACCTGCGGAAAGCGGCCTTGCTTCAGTGACGCTCATCGGTCCGTCGGCCATGGAGCTTGATGCGCTGACAACGGCGGTCTTCGTCCTGGGCATTCAGAAAGGATTTTCTTTAGTCAGGGAACGCGGACTCGAAGGTGTATTCATTACCGATCAGGGAGATGTGTTTCTCACCGACGGCATCCGCGGCAGATTCAGTTTTTCTGACGGACGCCGGGTAACGGACATCAGGAAACAGCCTCAGACGGCCGGGGCATAGGGTAACAGGGCGGAGTTATTACCGCCAGATCACAGAAGGGCATAGGAGCCAGACATAGAAGGGCATAGGAACCAAAAATGGAAAACACAAAAAGGAAGAAAAGGATACCGGCTGCGCAAATCGCGAGAAGAGTCATACAGCTGGCATCGTTCATACTCATACCGGGACTCTTCGCAAGCACTTTTACAGCATTCGGATCGATCGTTAAAACGCTCCTCAGCGGGAGCATCACCTGGGCGGCGCTGGAGCTTCCGTTCTGGACAATCATGATCACAGTACCTGTAACGATATTATTCGGAAGATTTTTCTGCGGATTTTTCTGCAGTTTCGGAGCCATGGAAGATTTCCTCTGGTTCATTTCCAGGAAGACGATACATCCGCGCTTTAGGATCCCCGAGAGGGCCGATGCGGCGCTTAAATATATAAAATACGGCATACTGGTTTTCTGCGCGGCATTTCTCTGGACGGGAATACTCAGCATCCAAAGCACAGCCAGCCCGTGGTACACATTCGGCATGTACACATCGATCGGCAACTGGCCGGGTCTCACGCCGCTTCTGACTATCGGCGGCGCCCTGCTGGGCATCATCATGATCGGCTCGCTGTTTGTGGAAAGATTTTTCTGCAAGTACCTCTGCCCGCTCGGAGCGGTCTACGCGCTGCTCTCAAAGATCAGGCTCTTCCGCATCGTCAAGAGACGCGAACATTGCGGCGCCTGCCGTGTCTGCACGAACAACTGCAGCATGGGCATTCCGCTTTACGGAGTGGATACCGTTAGATCCGGTGAGTGCATCAACTGCTTCGCCTGCATGGAACACTGCCCGCGCGGCAATGTCAGGGCAAATCCGCAGCCTGCAGTGGCTGCAGCAATATCTGTTGTCGCGATCTCGGGGCTCTGCTATGTCGGAACGATTGCGATCCCGTCGATGGATACAGTAGCTTCGACCGAGACCTCTCAGCAGGCGACCGGCAAATACGATGACGGTACCTACACAGGATCCGGCTCAGGCTTCCGCGGCGAGACAGACGTCACAGTCACCGTTGAAAACGGATACATTTCGGACATTACTGTAACATCATACCAGGATGACGAGCAGTATTTCGACAAGGCCAAAAACACGATCATCAGCAGCATCATCAGCTCGCAGGACACAGACGTCGATACAGTCTCAGGCGCGACATTCAGCAGCAACGGCATCATCGCGGCAGTAAAGGATGCTCTCAGCACAGCAGGCGGAAGTTCGTCATCGTCCGACTCGTCGAGCAGCAGTTCGAGCAGTAATACCGCCTCATCCGGCAGTTTCACTGACGGTACTCACACAGGATCAGGCACAGGCTTCCGCGGTGAGACAGACGTCAAAGTCACCGTTGAAAACGGCAAGATCACGGACATTACCGTTACTTCATATCAGGATGACGAAAGTTATTTCCAGAGTGCGGCGAACACTGTCATCAGCGAGATCATCGACAGCCAGAGCATAGATGTCGACACAGTCTCGGGCGCGACATTCAGCAGCAACGGCATCATAGATGCTGTCGCGGATGCGCTCGGCGAATCGTTCGATAATCCTAACTCTTCGTCCGAAAGCGGCGAAGGCGGACATCAGTTCAGAAACGGCCAGTAATGTAAACGTCAGCTGCCACCCGGATGCGCATTGCAGCGGGTGGCAGCTTTGCGTTCCGCGCAGTCCGGTCTGCGGCCCTGCGCTTTATTTCTTTTCTTTGCTGAAGCGTTTCACGCGTTCTGATATGTCCGCTAGCTCTTCCGGGGAAAGTTCCGGCAGCCTTTCCAGTTTGTCCATGAACTCCATGATGCTTTCGCGCTGCATGATCTTCATTTTCTCCTGATAGAAATCAACGACAATGGCAGTGAAAACGGCCAGCACCACGATACCGTACATTCCCATTATTACTGTAACGATCCGGCCTATTGCGGTGACCACAGGGATATCCCCGAAACCGACCGTGGCTATTACTTCGAAGCAGTACCACAGCGCCGTGCCCAGATCGTTGATCGCCGGCTCGGCAATAATAAGCACGACACATGTCAGTATCATCCAGCCTAGAAACGAGACGAGCACCCTGCCAAGCTTATTTATTTTTATGAGTTTTATGATTATCCTTCTGTTTTTCATTGGATATACCGCCTTTTTCTTTCTTCTGTCTGTGCGGCGCCCACGGGATCGGCACCAGAGATGCGAGGAATGCCGCCAGCGCCAGCGGGATCACCGCGCGGAGCGGGAAGCACAGGAACAGCACAGCCACGACTGTGACAGGTTTGCGCATGATGTATCCGCAGACCGCGGCCGTGCAGACCGCCACCGCGAACAGCGGCTCGGCTCCTGTCATCAATGTGAGCGCGTATCCCAGTGAAACCCCGGAAAAAATGACCGGGAAAATATTGCCGCCGCGCCAGCCGAAACTGATACAAAGATTGACCATCAGAATTTTTATTGCCGGTATCAGAAGCAGAACAGCGGCCGGGATTTTCGTCCACACGCCCATCAGCTGCGACATCTGTTCCTCGCCGCTGAACATCGCCCACGGGAAAAGCGAACCCGCAGCCGCCAGACAGAGGCCGGCGATCACGCATGACAGCACCCTGTGCCCGGAGATCTTTTCTGCCGCCGCTACCGCGGCTTTTCCGATCAGGGCATTCAGCAGCCCGAGCAGTATCCCTGCGGCGGCCATTGCCGGGAACCAGATCCAGTTATGCCATGTAAGATGCATGTCCGCAGCGAAGCGGCCGATGCTCATCGCGCTGCCGAATAACGCAGAAAGAACGCCCAGAGACGCAAAGCCTCCGATGACGCCCGCAATATATACCGCGATCCTGATGCTTTTATTCGGTGCGGCGGCCTTGTTTCTGCCGGCGGCATCGCCGTCATGCACAGTCCCGTCATGCTCAGGGTCGCCGGCCTGCGCGGCCTCACCGCGCCCTGCACCGGCGGCGGCCCTGTTTCCGTATCCGGACGGTTCGACATTGTTCGCGATACCGTAAAACGGCGAACCGAAAACCAGGCTCAGCGTTGCCGCCATTCCTGTCTCCGCCAGCTCGCGCGCCTGTCTGCCTTTGTATTTCAATTTATCCCCGACCAGGCAGCAGAGACCGACTATGATCCCGCTGAGACCCGCTTCAGGGCCGACGCATCCGCCGAAGATCAGCGGCAGAAGCACCGCAGTGATCAGCATAGGCAGGCGGTCATAAGGATAAGTGCCTGTCCTTTTCAGTGTGCCCATGACCGTTTCCAGCGTTTCCGGCCATATGCCGTACTTTTTCTGGAACAGACCGATGATAACACCGCCCGCACCGCAGACGGCAAAACAGTACGCCGTATGAGCGGCGCCGTTCTCAGCGCCGGCAGCTGCGGGGAGCACGTCCCATATGAACCCGATGCCGACAGCCATGATTTTCAGGACGCCCCAGACTATCGCCCCGGCGGCAGCGCCGAGCGCTGCGGAGAGCAGAACAAAAAGGAACGTGTCTCTGGTTTTTATTTTCAGCATACGATGTCCCGTCACGATTTCTTTTTACGTACCAGTTCTATAGCTTCTTTGCCGGTCAGATGATCGATCGTGATCTCGACCATGCAGACATTTTTAAGCTCCTGATCAGCTTCCTTTTCACGGCCTTCCTCATACTCCGGCGAATATTTCGCGGCGAGCTTCAGCAGCGCCTCTCTTTTTTCGTTATCATCCTTCAGTATTGCCGCCCGGCCGAAAGCCACCGCACTGCGGAAGTAAGTCGTGTACTCTTCCGGCACGATGCAGTCCATGTCGATGACCGTGAAAGAAACTTTCGGATCACGTATTATCGCATCTATCTTGTGCCCTGCCCTGGCGCTGTGGAAAATGATCTTCCCGTCTTCATAAACATAACTGACCGGAACGCCGTACGGATAACCGTCGTCACCCATGACTGCAAGCACTCCCGCAGTGCCGCGGAGAAGGATCTCTTCGGCCTCTTCCTCAGACAGCAGCTGTTTTTTTCGTCTCATTTCTCTGAACATAATCGTCTCCTCTCTGCGCTGTATTATTACAGCAGCAATGTTTTATCTTCTCCCATGCCCATAAGCCCGTCGAGCACGTATTTATGCCCGGCTTCATCGTGCAGATAGCCTGCCAGCTCCCCGAACACGATGTAATAATCGATTTTCACCACCAGCGCATGCACGATCATCGGCTGGACTGCCTGCACGCGGAAAGTCAGATCCACCATGTCGTGATCGTCGCGGATCGTCCACACCGAACGTCCGGCGAATTCCCCGGAGTCAGGCGTGCGCGTGAACCGCACCGGCGGCAGTAATGCCGTTTCCCCCGCGAGCCAGATGAGGTTTTCATTGTACCGCTCGGGGTCTGTCGACTGATTGGCAGTAAGATTCAACGCGAAATAATTCATTTCCCCCGATGCCCCGCTGCGCCCGAAAGTCGTCACCCAGTCGAAGTGAGCATGACGCGGGTAATATCCGCGGTGATCGTCTATTACTGCCGTAGTGTTTTCATTCACCGTAAGTTCACGCCCGTTCAGCCTCATGCAGCCCGTGACGCGGAAAAAATCCTTTTCCGTATAAAGCGGTCTGTTCGACCCGAAAGGTATGCTGACCACAGACGGTCTGCTGATCCTTGTCAGGTCCAGGTCATACTCGACCGTATCGCGGCCTTTTATATGCACGCCGCTCAAACTGCATCGGCCTTTATCGAATGTATTCACATATTTTATAAAGCCGTCCTTCGACTTCGCCGCCGCTGTGCTGCCGTTGATCAGATTCTCTGATATCCGCGTGTTTGCGGGGCTGAGATCGGTATCCCAGCTGTAAACGCGTCCGGTTTCTTTTTCCCAGAACACATGCATCATCTTGCGGAGTACACCCATATCCGTCAGCGCGCAGAGCAGCACGCCTTCGTCAAAATGCACCTCGGCCGCCTCCCACAAAGTCAGCTTCAGTTTATTCATAAACTGCGGAGCATGCGTCGGCCTGGCCGCGCGCACCAGATCAAGATCCTCGAATTCGTCTGCAAACGTCCCGAAAACGCAGGAACCGTCATCCCGCACCACCGCCTGCGGCGCCGGTACGGATCTTCTTTTATCATTTATAAATCTGCTGTAATCTCCCACTTTGCTTTCCTCACTTTTTTACCAGCAGCGCGATCCTGCCGATCATTACTTCCGGGTCTACAGGTTTGGAGATGTGACCGTTCATGCCCGAATCAAGAGCTTTCTTCACATCATCGGCATAGGCATCGGCCGTGACGGCAATGATAGGTATCGTTTCCGCGCACTCATGACCGGAAGCGCGTATCATCTGCGCTGCAGTATATCCGTCTATATCCGGCATCCTGATGTCCATCAGAATGACATCATAATCGCCCGGCGCCGATGCGGTGAATTTTTCAACGCACTCGCGCCCGCCGGCCGCCTCGTCGGTTTCCGCGCCGTTCATGTCCAGGATCGTCCTCGCTATTTCGCGGTTCATATTATTGTCATCGCAGAGCAGGACTTTCACACCGCTGATATCCGCATTATGCTGCAGGTCTTTTCTGTCGTGCTCAGGCTCGACATCTGCTCTTTCGAAATCCAGATATACTGTGAACTCGCTGCCTTTCCCCGGCTCGCTTTTCACTTCTATCATGCCGCCCATCATCTTAACGATCCGGTCGACTATCGTAAGTCCCAGTCCCGATCCCTCGATGCCTTCGTTCTCCTTTGTCCGCTCCTGGGCAAACGGTTCAAAGGCGCGTTCCAGGAATTCTTTGCTCATGCCGATGCCGTTGTCCCTGACTATGATCCTGTCGTGAACGACTTTCTCTTCCAGCTTGACGCATTCGACTATCAGTTCGACCCGCCCGCCTTCCGGAGTAAATTTCGCGGCGTTGGAAATCAGGTTCAGAAAGATCTCTCTGACCTTCAGCGAATCGACATTGATCGTCGCCATGACTGCGCGGCTGTTGTCGATGATCAGTTCAATATTTTTCTTTTCCATCATCGGGCGGATCGACGTTATGAGCTCGCTGATCACACTGCTGCAGCTCACCGGCTCCGGCTTGAGCACAGATGTCCCGTTTTCGATCTTCTGCAGATCCAGCGTATCATTTATCAGCGAAAGCAGCGTAACGCTGGCCGTATCTATCTTTTTCAGATACTCATCCTTTTTCTCTATGTCCCGGGTGCTCAGGGCCAGCCTGTTGTATCCCATGATCGCATTCAGCGGCGTACGCATATCATGACTGACATTGCCGACAAAATCCGACTTCATGCGGTTCGCGCGCTCAGCCTCCCGCAGCGCCTCCTTCAGCCGTTCAGAATATTTTTCTTCCTGCATGAAAGCCTCGGTGATATCTGTCCTCGTGACCATCACCTTGCGCCTGTCATCCTCGAGATAACGGAAAAGCAGCTGCTTGCGTCTCTTCCGCCCCTTTTCATCGATATAGAAATAGGAAATACTGTATTCCGGCTGCACCTCAAGTGTCTCGATAACGCGGCGGAAATCAGTTTTTCTGCAGTAATATTCCTGCTCGTCGGCAGGTATGTTTTTCCTGCAGATATATGCTGTACCGTCCTCGTACGCCAGCACTTCATCTTCTTTCTTCAGCACATCCTTTATTTCATTGACGTACGTCCTGCACATCCTGGTTTCAGTATCGATCAGACCTATATAATCATAATCTTTGGCAGTAATATGTGCCGTTATCACTTCCCGGTTGTGTTCGTCCTCAGCGTCTTCGGAATATACAATGGCTTCGAGATGATTATTATACGGATTTTCGGTAATGTGGAAAAATGATTCGATCCAGTGTATTTCACCGTCTTCCGCCAAGATGCGGTACGACGCATAGAGCCGGTCATTGCCGCCTCTGAATTCTTTGATCATACTGCCGGTACTGAAACGGTCTCTGAAAGATGCCGCCGTCTTCCCGTCGATTATCAGACCGGCAAGACTGCTGAGCATCTGTTCCGCTGTTTCCGCAGCTGCCAGCCTGCGCATGTATTCTGCAGAACCGTAGGCGCCCCTGCATCTGTCGTCCGTCAGATCGAGCCTGAACGAAAACAGCGCATCAGGATTCGATATCAGAAGCTCATCGATGAGACTGTTGAAATCGTCCTCCTGCTTCTTCTGGAAAGTCGCGTCTGTAAAAACTGTATAGACAAGCATGACGCCGTCCTGCACCATGCTGACAGCGCTGCACTGATACCACTTGTATCCGTCTGCGCCATCCACAGCCACCCTGTATGTGAGACTGCCTGTCCTTCCCTCATGCAGAATAATGTCCTGCAGGAAAGTCAGGGCATCTCTTCTGTCTTCGGGATGTATCAGTTCGGTAAGGTCATCGAGTGAAAGCGGCAGGAAGTAATCGCTGCTCTTTCCCGTGCTCCTGCATAAATGTCCGTTGACCGCTTCGACGCCTATTGCGGGTCCGTTCCCTCTGAACACGATGATGCTTGCCGGAACGCTGTCTATCAGCGTCCTGAGCTCTACGTTCGTCCTGCTGAGCTCATCTGAAAATCCGACGAATTTATCAACGTCCGCTATCGTCACGTAAAACCATCTTTTCCCGGTTTCATCGCTGATGATGTGGCCCTCGTCATGGACCCACAGAAGCGTACCGTCCTTTTTTTCGATCCGGTAGCGGCAGGTATCGTAATTTCCTCTCGATATCTGTTCCCAGATAGTCGCGAGCGCCTGTTCACGGTCCTCTTCATAGACCATCTTTGAAAAGCGGTTTTCGAATTTGGCTTTAAATTCCTCCGGCGTATATCCGAGCATATCCAGCATATGACTGCTCACGAAAGAAAATTCTTCATCCTCCTCCGCTGAATATACAAAAACGCCGCCCGGTATCAGATTGATAACGTCCTCAAGCATTCTGTTTTCCATGTTCGCTCCCTGTAATATAAGGAATATATAATATAATAATTGTATACTGTTTGGCCTGAAAAGTGAATACCGCGCCGAAATAATACAGCCCGAAAATCGATCCGGGCTGCATCACAGTGTATGTTAAAAATTATGAAAAAAGTTATAACCTTGCCACTCCGGACTTCCTGGCAGCCTCGGCAACAGCCTTGGCGACCGCCGGTCCTACTCTCGGGTCGAAAGCCTTAGGGATGATGTAATCCGCGGACAATTCATCTTCGCTGATCAGTCCCGCCAGCGCTTCCGCCGCCGCGATCTTCATCTCATCGTTGATCTCGCTCGCTCTCACATCAAATGTGCCGCGGAATATTCCCGGGAAGGCGAGTACATTATTGATCTGGTTAGGGAAATCGGAACGTCCTGTCGAAATGACCGCTGCTCCGGCTTCTTTGGCTTCGTCAGGGAATATTTCCGGTGTAGGGTTCGCGCAGGCGAAGATGATCGGATCTTTCGCCATGTTCTTCACCATATCCCTGGTGACAGCGCCCGGAGCTGATACGCCGATAAACACATCCGCACCCTTCATGCTGTCCGCCAGGGTGCCCTTGACCATTCTCGGATTAGTGACTTCCGCCATTTCTTCCTTGATGGCATTCATGCCGTTTTCTCTTCCCTTATAGATAAGTCCCGTACGGTCGCAGAGGATTATATCCTTCACGCCCGCCGAAAGCAGTATCTTGGCGATAGCTATTGCCGCAGCGCCTGCCCCGTTCATAGCCACTTTTATTTCGCTCATTTCTTTGCCCACGACTTTCAGCGCATTCTTGAGTCCCGCCAGTGTAATGACTGCAGTACCGTGCTGGTCGTCATGGAAAATAGGAATGTCGCATTTTTCCTTCAGTTTCTTTTCGATCTCAAAGCATCTCGGCGCCGAAATATCCTCCAGATTTATGCCTCCGAAACTTCCTGATATCATATATACCGTATTGACGATATCATCGACATCATTGCTCTTCACGCACAGAGGAAAAGCGTCTACATCGCCGAACGACTTGAACAGAACACACTTTCCTTCCATTACCGGCATTCCCGCCTCAGGACCTATATTCCCGAGACCGAGGACCGCGCTGCCGTCCGTTACTACGAGACAGAGATTCCATCTTCTGGTGAGCTCATAGCTCTTGGAAATATCTTTCTGGATCTCGAGGCACGGCTGTGCAACTCCCGGCGTATATGCCAGCGACAGATCATCTTCTGTTTTTACAGGAACTGTTGCGGTAACTTCTATTTTACCTTTCCAGCCCTCATGGAGTTTCAGTGATTCTGCTGCATAATCTTTTTTTCCACTCATTTGTCTCTCCTTCTTTTTTTGTTTTGCTTATCCCAGGATGCCTTCTTCAAGACATTCATATTTTTTCCTGCCGATTTTGTACAAATCGTTCCCCTGTCTGTCTATTAATACTATTGCCGGCAGCTTTTCAACTTCGAGCCTGCGGATAGCTTCTGGTCCGAGATCGTCATAGGCGATGACCTCGGCAGCTTTAATGCAGCTGGACAGATATGCGCCCGCACCGCCTACCGCGCCGAAATATACAGCACCGTATTTTTGCATGGCGTCTATCACAGTCTGCGAACGCATACCCTTAGCGAGCATTCCCGAAAGACCTCTTTCAAGAAGCTGCGGCGTAAAGAAATCCATCCGTCCGGCTGTTGTAGGTCCGGCAGAACCTATGACCTGTCCTTCGCGTGCAGGGGTCGGCCCCATGTAATAAATCATTTGACCGCGTATATCGAAGGGCAGCGACCCGCCTGCCTCAAGTGTATCTATCATTCTCTTGTGCGCAGCATCGCGCGCTGTGTATATAACGCCGCTGATCAGGACCTTGTCTCCCGCCTGCAGTGTATTTATTTCCTTTTCCGTCATAGGAGTCGTTAAATCGTAAGTCTTCATAATGCTACTGTTCCTTTCCGCAAAGCGTAACGGTCATGTGTCTGCTGATATGGCAGTTGATGTTGACCGCAACAGGAAGCGCCGCGATATGCGTAGGATATACATCCATATTGACAGCCATTGCAGTCTGCGTACCGCCGTAACCCTCAGGTCCTATCCCGAGTTTGTTGATACGCGTGAGGAGTTCATCCTCCACAGCGGCGATCTCAGGGTCCGGGTTATGCTCGCCGACTTCACGCAGCAGGGCCTTTTTCGCCATTACTGCCGCCTTGTCCATCGTACCGCCTACTCCGACTCCGACGATGATCGGAGGACACGGATTCGCGCCGGCTTCGCTTACCGTTTTCACGATAAATTCTTCGACGCCTTTAAGGCCTTCCGCCGGCTTGCACATTTTGACAGCGCTCATGTTCTCGCTGCCCTGTCCTTTCGGTGCGACGGTTATAGTAATGTCGCTGCCCGGGACGATGTCGTAATGTATCACCGCGGGTGTATTGTCCCCTGTATTTTTTCTGCTGAACGGTCCGTCGACTATCGACTTCCTCAGATATCCGTCGGTATAGCCTTCGCGCACGCCTTCATTGATGGCCTCCGTCAGGTCTCCGCCTGTGATGTGCAGATCCTGGCCGACCGCCGCGAAGATCACGGCAGTTCCGGTATCCTGGCACAGCGGGATCATTCCTTTTTCCGCTATATCGGCATTAGTGAGGATGCACTCCAGGGCCTCGCAGCCCTGGGGGGATATTTCAGCATTCAATGCATCCTCGAGTGTGCTTTTTATATTTTCCGACATTATGCAGTTTGTTTTTATGCACATGTCCTTTATTGTTTCCGTTATTATTTTTGCGTCAAGTGTTTTCATTGATTTATCGCTCCCCGATCGTGCTCTATAAATTATATTTATAATTATTTAGCATCCTTAGCATCTCTCTCTACGCCCTCGGTAACTGCCGATGTGAGTGAGAGTCCCTTTGTTTCAGGTGCCCATGCCCAGCAGATCAGTGCTCCGACGAACAGTACAGCATCCAGGATAATGAGTGATAAACGCATGCCTATGCCGCTCATCATGATAGGAAGCATGAATGTTGCTGCCGCAGATCCTACACGGCTCATAGCTACTGCGAAGCCTACGCCTGAGGAACGGACTTCTGTAGGAAGTACTTCCGGCGGGAATACGCCTGACAGATTGCTCAGTGCCGATATCGCTACTGTGAATACTACGAATGAAGCGATGATGATCGGTGTCAGTGAAGCAGGTATTACAGATACTGCGAGCAGCGCTACGCCGCAGATAAGGAAGCCGCCGATCGAGAATCCTCTTCTCGTGAGCTTCATCGTGCACCACAGTCCGACAAATCCGCCGACTACGAGCAGTATATTCAGAGCAAGGTCTGTTGTGAAGCTGGCTTTGATGCCGAGGTTCATCAGGATAGTAGGCAGGAATGTGTAAACTGCGAAATAAGGGATTACGTTGCAGACAAAGAACAATGCTCCGAACCATGTCTGTTTGCGGTATTTCTTAGAGAAAAGTAATCTGTATCCGACTTCTTTTTCCGGCGGAGCTTCTTCAACGATAACGCCCTTGCCTATATATTTATCAACGATAGCCTGTGCTTCTTCAGTACGGCCGACTTTGACGAGCCAGCGCGGTGATTCAGGAGTTCCAAGTCTGGCAATAAGCATGATGATCGCAGGTACGAATGTGGAAGCAAGTACCCAGTTCCAGGCCGATGGATAGTACTTCTCGATCACAAATCCGATAACAGTCGACAGGCAGTACCCGATCGTCCATATCGCGCTCAGGAATCCCAGCAGGTCTCCTCTTTGTTTTCTCGGTGCTATCTCCGACAGCAGTGTGAAGCATACTGTGTAGTCACTTCCGAGGAAGAAGCCTATTATTACACGAAGTATGAACAGTGAAGGCGCTCCGCTGACAAACAGCTGCAGAAGTGATGCGAGCGTTATGATTATAAAGTTCAGTGTAAATATTTTCTGGCGTCCGTAGATGTCCGCGACTTTGCCCATTATCGAGCTGCCGAAGAACAGTCCGATAAGAGCGGAACTTCCGATAAGCCCCTGCCATACAGGCGACATGTTTGTCTGCGCGGCCATTACTGTCAGTGCCATTGAAATCGATCCGATAGAATATCCATCAACGAAATGAGCTCCCCATGTAAGAGCGGTCATCTTTTTGTGGAAATGGTTCATTGGAACATCATCCATCAGCATCGGCTGAGATGTGTTTACTGTATTGTTATTGCCATCCATTTGATTTCTCCTCGATCATATTGATCTATTACATCATTTTATATTTTTTATTTTCAGGATGCTATCCATCATTTTTTGAGGGTCTGTCATGTTTTTCGGGTCAAGCAGTTCTTCTGCACTCTTTTTATCCAGCAATCCCTCTTCGATCACTGCCTCGAGTACGGTCTTACCCTCTCCTGAAGCTTTTCGCGCTATGCGGGAACCCTGTTCATATCCGAATACCGCCGATACGATAGCAGATAACGCTGTCGATTCCTGCGCGTATTCGAGACATTTTTTTTCGTTCACTTTCAGTCCCGCAACGCATTTTTCCGCAAACAGCGGAATTGTTTCTATGAGCAGTCTGCACGATTCGAAGAGGCATTTGATGAATACAGCCTCCCATACGTTCAAATCGAGTTCGCCCTCTTCCGAAGCCATCGTGACTGCGAGGTCGTTCCCCGCGACCAGGAAATACACCTGTATCATCAGTTCCGGCAGGATCGGATTTATCTTGCCCGGCATTATCGATGATCCCGGCAGTACAGCGGGGATCTCCAGCTCTCCGATACCGGCGCGCGGACCGGAGGCCAGCAGCCTCAGATCTTTCGCCATCTTGGAGATTCCTGCCGCCAGGATCTTGAGCTCCGCTGATATCCTTACATAGAGATCCGCATTCTGGAATGCATCGAACAAATTGCTGTTCTGTCTGATCTCGCATCCCGTCGCTCTGGTCAATTCTTTGTAAAGCTCTTCGGTATATCCCGGCACTGTACCTTCTCCGGTACCTACAGCGGTGCCGCCCAGAGGAAGCACGGTGCATTTCTCCGCCAGCCCGCTTATATTTTCAGATTCCCTTTTGAACAATGCCGCATAGGCCGACATTTCCTGTCCGAATGTCATCGGAAGCGCATCCTGCACACAAGTCCTTCCAAGTTTAACTACGTCTTTCCACTCCCGGGCTTTTTTATCAGCGGCAGCATACAGACCGTCACATTTCGATGCCGTCTCTTTCAGCAGCGTATGCATTGAAAGCATCGTTGCCGCAGGTACGACATCATTCGTCGACTCTCCCATATTCACATGAGTATTCGGGTGCACTTTGTCAAATCCCTTATGCCCTGTAATTATCTCATTCGCTCTGTTTGCTATAACCTCGTTCACATTCATGTGTACCGATATTCCGCCGCCGCCGGTCACCATATCTACCGGGAACTGATCACTGTGTTCTCCGCGCATGATCTCTTCGCAGACAGCTCCAATAGCGTCGCCTATTTCCTGAGAAATGCCTCCGGTCTTTACATTGGCCGCTGCAGATGATTTTTTTATCAGTGCCAGATAGTAAATGAGAAGAGATGCATCTTCCGCCAGGGAATGTCCCGTGGCCGACGACATCGATATGCCGCGCGCGGCCTGTATGCCGTAATAAAGCTCGTCATCTATTTCCATTTCTCCCAGATAATCATGTTCTTTGCGTTTCATTCTATTAGTGTCCTTTCAGATTTTTCTTTTCTGCCGGTAAATATTGCGTTATAATCAAGATATGTTATTTTTTTAACTTTATTATTACGGAGGAACAAATGGCCAAAAAGATGTCAGATAATACTAGTGAATCGTCCAATGGGGTCCAGTCGGTCGAACGCGCCCTGACGCTGCTTCAGATAATAGCGAAAGCAACAGCTCCTATTTCTATTTCGGAAATATGCGATATTTCCGGACTTAACAGGACAACTGCCTGGCGTCTTCTGCTTACTCTTGAAAAATGTGATTATGTCGAACGCGATCCTGTTACCAAGAATTATGAGCTAAGTATGGCATTTACAAATGTGGGTCTTCATCTTACCGAGCAGTATGCCCCGCTGATACGCATCGCGCATCCGTCTATGGCGCGCATCTGCGATCTTACCCGCGAATCCGTTCTTCTGGCTGTTCCGCGGTTTTTCGGTACCCTTACTATTTTTCAGCTTGATCCCCCGCAATCCGTAAGACTCAAGAATTATACTAATACGGAATCTTCCCTTGTTCATTCATCGACCGGAAAAATAGTACTTGCCAACCTTCCGGAAAATGAGCTCGAAGCGATCATTAAATCATATATCCACGATGACCCTGAGGATGTGCAGTTTGATATCGATGCTTTTAAAGCCGATATCCGGAGGGTCCGTGCCAAAGGTTACAGTTTTGTATTTGAAGAATTTGATAAATCAGAGAATGCCGTTTCCGTTCCGATATATAAGGGAAGAAACCTCTCTGCTATCCTGAATGTAGGAGGCCCTTCATCCAGATTCACAAAAGATGTTATGAATAATATTCTTCCGAACCTCCTTGAGGAAGCAGAGATAATTTCTTCGATGCTTACGTATTGATTATTCTATTATAGATTACTCAAAGCTGATGATGTAACGTCCCATGTTGTTGGCATTAGGATCGCCGAATGCATCAAAGGCCTTGTTGATGTCCTCGAGAGGTATCTTTTCTATAACCAGGCTGTCGAGGTCATATTTTCCGTCGAGATACATCTGAGCGATGATTGGGAAATCATTGAACGGGTTGATGTCGCCGTAGAAGCTGCCCTTGAGGATCTTGCCTACTCTGTGGAAGCTGCCTGCAGGTATTGTCAGTTCTCCGTCTTCCGGATATGCTCCGATAACTACTGTTGTCGAACCTTTTCTGCCGCTCATCCAGGCCATTCTGCCAACCTTAGTGTTTCCTGTGCAGTCGATCGCAAAATCAACGCCGAGTCCCTCAGTAAGCTCTTTGATAGCTGCCGGTACATCGTCAACCTTCAGTGTATTGATGATATGAGTAGCGCCGTACTTCTTAGCCTGCTCGAGGTTGTCATCCTTGATGTCGCAGGCGATTATGATGCTTGCTCCCGCGATCTTCGCGCCCTGGATAGCGTTTGTGCCGACGCCGCCGAGTCCGAATACTGCAACGGATGATCCCGGTGTGACCTTTGCTGCACGAACTGCAGCGCCGAATCCTGTAGCAACTCCGCAGCCGATCATGCAGGCAGGAACCATAGGCATTTCGTCAGGAACCTTTACGCAGCTCATCTCAGGTACTACTGTATACTCAGCAAATGTTGAGAGCAGTGACATATGATAAGCAGGTTTTCCATCCATATGGAGACGTGATGTTCCGTCCATCAGTGTGCCGCCGAACATAGGTCCGAAAGCTGATTCGCAGAGGTTTGTCTTGCCTGTTCTGCAGAATGCGCATGTTCCGCATGCAGGGTCCCAGCTCAGTACGACTTTATCGCCGACCTTGCATGTCTTGACATTACTGCCGACCTGTACGACTTCTCCTGCGCCTTCGTGTCCCAGAACCTGAGGAATAGGTGTTGTAGGGTCATTCAGTACGTTGAGGTCGCTGTGGCATACTGCTGTAGCGAGGATCTTTACCAGTACTTCGTCCGATTTAGGCGGATCCAGTTCAACTTCTCTTACTTCCAGGGGTTTGCTTACTGCTGTCATTACAGCTGCTTTCATTTTCATAGTGTTACTTCCTTTCATTCATTTGGTTCAAATCGGGTTATTATTTTAAAAATTAATATGCATACCAGATAGATTTTCTCTTTGTATAGAGATCTATTGAGAGCTTGCCGCATTCCATGCCCCAGCCGCTCTGTTTGTATCCGCCGAACGGACTTGTGTGCTCATAGCAGCCGTACTTGTTGATGAAGATCTGTCCTGCCTGCAGCGCATTGGCAACACGCTGTGTTCTCGCTACGTCGTTCGTCCAGAATCCTGCCGCCAGTCCGTATGTGGAATCGTTTGCCATAGCAACGACTTCTTCTTCTGTGTCGAACGGGATAACTGTGAGTACCGGTCCGAAGATCTCTTCACGCGCGATCCTCATGTCATTGTTGCAGTCCACGAATATCGTCGGGTCGATGAAGAATCCCTTGGCATTACTGCCTTCAACATTCCTGCCGCCGCCGCAGACGATCTTTCCGCCTTCCTGCTTGCCTATCTCGATGTACTTCATGATGCTGTTGAAGTGGTCTTCAGAAACCTGTGCGCCCTGTGTTGTTGCAGGATCGAACGGATCTCCGACTTTCCAGTGATTCTTCGAATAATCAACGAGTCCTTCTATTACTCTGTCATAGCAGCCGCGCTGTACGAACAGTCTCGTAGGCTCCGAGCACTTCTCGCCCTTGCCGTAGAACATAGCTACGAACGATCTCTCTATAGCCCAGTCCATATCAGGTGCGTCGTCGAAGATGATGTTCGCGGATTTGCCGCCGAGCTCCAGGCTGAGTCTCTTCAGGTTCGAATCAGCTGAATCGTGAACGAGCTTTCTGCCGACTGATGTGCTGCCTGTGAATGCCGCTTTATCTACATCAGGATGTCTTGTGATGTATGATCCGATGCTGCCTCTTCCTGTAATGATGTTGAACACGCCTTCAGGAAGCAGTCCGGATTTATCTATCAGTTCGCAAACATAGAGCATCGAGAAAGGTGTGAAGCTTGATGACTTGAATACGATCGTGTTGCGCATAGCCAGAGCCGGCGCGAGCTTGTATCCTGCCATGTCCATAGGATAGTTCCAAGGAATGATCTGACCGCAGACGCCCATCGGTTCACGGACTGTGTAGGAGAAGAAGTCTCCCATTACCGGGTTTACGTCTCCGTAGAACTTATCAGTCCATCCTGCATAATAATCGAAGAAGTCAGCTACATTTACTGTATCCTCGCAGCTCTCCGGGAACGTTTTGCCGTTGTCCATAGTTTCGAGTGTGGCGATCTCATCGGTATGCTCTCTCAGGATAGCCGAGATCTTGTGCATGATGACAGCCCTCTCTTTGTGAGTTATCGTCTTGCTCCACGGTCCCTCGTCAAAAGCTTTTCTGGCGGCTGCTACAGCAGCGTTGACGTCCTCTTCGGTACATGTTTCAAAATGTCCGATGACCTCATTTGTTGCAGGGTTGACCGACTCCATAACAGGGCCGTGTCCGCTGACGAATTCGCCGTTGATATAAGGCTTCTTGGTCTCCTTGAGCCACTCTTTCGCCCAATCGATTCTTGGAGTATTATTTGCCATTTGTGTGTTCTCCTTTCCAAATGTTTATTACTTTTGTATATCTCGCAATGCCCTGACGACATTGTTCAAGCCTTCTTTTTTTATCCTGTCGGATAATGCTTTGTAGCCGTATTTTTCTTTGAAGTCGACGATCAGCGGGATGCTGCTGTTCGCATACGACTCACAGACTTCTTTATTGGCAGTAATGCCGTCGACGCATTTTGTTCCGAAGAGGCTTATCATCTTCGTGAGACGGCTGATGTTGTCCATCAGCAGGAAGCCCATCATTTCCTCCCACAGATTCAGATGTATCTCGCCTTTTCCCATTGCGTTCTGAATGATGCTGTCGTTTCCTTCTATAAGCATCGTGCACTGCATCATCGTTTCCGGTATCACCGGATTTACTTTTCCCGGGAAGAACGAGGAGCCCGCCTGCACCGGAGGAACGCTTATTTCTCCGAGCCCCGTTTCCGGGCCTGACGACAGAAGCCTGATATCTTCCGCCAGCTTGCAGAGTATTTCTGCTATCATCCTGACTTCCGCTGACAGCTGAGCCAGATCTGTCGGGTACTGAGCCGCACAGTACGGATCTTCGCACCATTGGAAGCCCTTTCCCGTAACAGCTGCCAGCTCCTGCAGGATGTACTTTCTGTATCCATCTCCCGCGCCGGTCCCCGAACCTATGACAGTCCAGCCGATATTCACCAGCCTCATCTCTTCAATTGCTCTAGTCAGTGTCTTGTATCTTGCAGCAACGGCCGATGCCGCTCCTTCGAACACCTTCGACAGCGACACTCTCATTCCGTCCTGCCAGCATGTTCTCGCTATAGTCTGTATATTGCTGAACTCTTCAGCCTTTTTGTCGAGCGATTCCTTCATGTGCCACAGCTGGTACAGAAGCCCGTCGCCCAGTTCCCAGAGAGTCATTCTCAGCGCCGTATGGCACAGATCCGATGTCGACTGCGACATATTCACGTGGTTGACAGCTTCGATACCGTCGCCGGCAAGAGATGCCAGGACTTCGTTCAGATTCATGTTTATGCCGATACCGCCGCCGCCATGATATACATCGATAGGAAATTGTTCCGTGTACCCTCCTGAAATAAGAATGTCGCATGCGTTCTCTATGGCCCTAGCCTGATCTTCTGTTAGTCCGCCCGCTTTCAGGTTTGCTGCAGCGCAGGCCTTTTTCACCCTTGCCGCATTAGCTATATATTCGGGATACTCACTCAGACTTGTGCCGGAAAAAGACATGTTCCTGATCGTCAGTTCAGTTTGTTTGCCGTATAACTTTTCCATTTCGACCTCTTCCTGTTTTTTCCTTGTTGTTCGTAATGTGAACTGTTTACACACATCATGAACCTTAATTCGGGCGAATTATCTCACTATTTATGGTAAATGTCAAGAGTAATTTTTTGAAAAATCTGATACGCCCAAAAAATTGTACAGAAAAACTGCTCAGACCCCATATCTTGTGGGTTCTGAGCAGTTGTATAACTATACTATTCGTGATGTTTGGCGGCCTGTTTTCAGCATATCCGCTGCGGGCTGCCGTGATGTCACCTGCTAAAATACATATTTTTCAAGTCTGTCGAATGCTTCCACTACTCTTGATCGAGGCAGCGCCAGGTTCATCCTGATAGCATAAGGGCCGTGGAACTGGCGTCCGTCCTGCCACATGACTCCGACCTCTATGCCGGCGCGCTGGAGTTCATCGATCGTTTTCCCGTTTTTCCGGCACCACTTTTCGCAGTCCAGGAAGAGCATATATGTGCCCTGCGGTTTTGAAACCTCCACACCGTCGAAATGCGCGTCGATGAAATCACACGCATACTCCACATTACTGCCGAGTACCTGCACGAGTTCGTCCACCCATTCATAGCCTTCCGGCCTGTATGCACCTATCAGAGCATGCATGGAAAGCACGTTCATCTCGTTGTAGAACGTCAGCGCTCCCTGTCTGCTGATGCGGTCCCGCAGATAGTCATTGTAAATAATATGATAGCTTCCTATGAGTCCCGCAAGGTTGAAGGTTTTTGACGGCGCGTAGAAAGCGACTGTTCTGTTCCGCGCGTCTTCTGATACTGACTGAGTCGGAATGTGTTTATTGCCGAACAGGATGAGATCTGACCATATTTCATCTGCAACGACGAAGACGTCGTTGGCCCGGTAAACTTCCATCGCCTTTTCTATTTCCCATCTTTCCCATACTCTGCCGGTCGGATTGTGTGGAGAGCAGAAAATAGCCGTATGGATATTATATTCTTTGATTTTCCTGTCCATGTCGTCGAAGTCCATGCGCCAGATGCCGTCTGCGTCCTTCTTCAGCGGACTCAGCACCAGATTGTATCCGTTCATCCCGACATCGGTCGTAAACCCTACATATGTAGGCGAATGCACGAGGACATTGTCGCCTGCCGAGCAGAGCACGCCAAGCGCGCTGACCACTCCGCCGATTACGCCGTTCTCATATCCGATATGTTTGCGCTCCAGGCCTTTGACGCCGTTTCTCGTCTCGTGCCATCTGATTATTTCGTCGTAGTATTCATCGCTCGGCGCGAAATAGCCGAACGCCGGATGCTGCGCTCTCTTTATTATCTCATCAGTAATAGTATGGACTGTCGGGAAATTCATGTCCGCTACCCACATAGGGATCCTGTCGAACTCAGGTTTCGTGACGCCCTTCGGCGCAATTCCGAATATGTCTGTTTCAACGTCTACCGCTATCGCATCCTTGTTGTGTCTGTCCAGGATGCTCGTAAAATCATATTTCATGATCCACCTCCGAAATCAATTAATTGCGTTAATAATTAAGTAACTTAATTATATCAGTACGACCGGATTTGTCAAGCGCTTCAGCTACCACTTCCGGCCGTTTTTTTTGCTTTCTGCTACATCTTCCCGGAACGACGCGTTGATTTTTTCCTGCATCTCGATGAATTTCCCGATGTCCTCATCGGAAAATGCCTGCAGATTTTCGAGCGTCCTCATGAGACACGCGTCTTCGAACTTCTTGTGATCGCGGTAGATCCCGCGGCCTTTCTCCGTGAGTTCCAAAAAATACTCACGGGCGTTCTGCTCGTTCCTGATCTGGGCGATGCAGTCTTTCTTTTTCAGCTTCCTTATATTCTGCGAACAGAAGCTCGGAGTTTTGCGTATGAGATCCGAAAGTTCTCTGGCAGTAATGCCCGGGTGCTCTCCGACGACGTGTATTATCTGTGACTCCGACTGATAAAGGTATTCTTCTCCGCCGTAATTATGCGGCAGCGAATCATACTCCGACATCAGATCATATGATTCGTTGATCTTGTCTATCATTTTTTCAAACAGTTCACTGCGCTTTCTGCTCATTCTTTCACCTCTGATATTTAAGTGCATTATCAATGATATTAATCATATCAGAACACTGCAACCGGCGCAACAGTAAACGCTGCGCTGCCTATACATCGCCTATCGGCAATATAAGCTGAGTCCTACTAAAATGCAGCTTTCTATGTATGGCATTTCCTTTTCATCAAGATAAGCTTTGAGCTCGTCGCTCTCCGCTCCCGGTTGGATCACGATGCATTTAAAGTCTTTTTTGCATTCCTTCATCAGCTCCAGCCCGCGCACCGGATTGATGCAGAGATCGATCACGTCGATATCCTCATCGATGTCATTGAAAGAATCGAGTTCCTTCCCTACCCCGTAAGCCGTATATCCGTTTTTGATCAGCCCGTCTTTTATTTTGCAGGCGTATTTTTCCTTGTCCAGAGTATTGCCCGCCACGGCAAACACCTTCTGTTCCATTACCTCTTTAAGATCCATTCCTGACTCCTTTCATCATACAGATAAATGATTATACCATTTGTGATATAATTAAAACAAACCGGAGGTATACTATGGACGATAAAAACATTTGCCGCAGCTGCATTGACTGCGCGGCCAGAAGCTGTGACGGAAAAAGCGAAAGGCACCCTGATTTCTGCGTTTCGCAGGGCACCGAGCCTGATTTCCGCGAGGAGATCAAAAGCAGATATACGGACGACCCGGAGAACTCGCGCATCATGAAAGCATCTGCCGAAATCGAAAATGATTATTACTGCAGACTCACCCGCGTCGAGGAGACGATCGAATGGGCGAAAAAACTCGGGGCGAAAAAAATTGGCATTGCCACCTGCGTGGGACTGCTGTCGGAGAGCAGGATGCTGGCAAAGATACTGCGCTCGCACGGGTTTGAGGTTTACGGCGTTTCCTGCAAGGTCGGAGAAATACCGAAGACGGACATCGGGATCGACAAGCGCTGCCTGGCGGTCGGCACGAACATCTGCGACCCGATAATGCAGGCCGAACTGCTGGAGAAGGAACATACTGATATCAATATTGTCATGGGGCTCTGCGTCGGCCACGACAGTCTTTTCTACAAATATTCGCATACGATAACGACGACTCTGGTCGTGAAGGACCGCGTCCTCGGCAATAATCCGGCGGCGGCGCTCTACACCGCAGAGTCTTATTACAAGTCGAAATTGTTCAAATAGCGGCGTTCCCGCGATATGCGCAGCACGAATTCTTTACCTTAAGTATATTGTCAGACTTTTTAATTTCATGTTTTTATGACAATATATTTATGATAAAGTATTCTTGTTGTATTATTAGTATTTTTTATTACATTATATTAAGAGGAGAAAAACATGAAAAGCATTGCAAAAATGTGGAACCGGCTGACTCTGATCGAACAGATCGTCATCGGTCTCATCGTCGGCATCATCCTGGGACTTACCGTGCCTCAGGCTACCGGCATTTCGATCTGCGGAACTATGTTCGTAACAGCTCTGAAATCCGTAGCGCCGATACTCGTTCTTTTCCTGATCATGAGTGCTATCTGCCATCATGAACAGGGCCAGAAAACAAACATGAAAAACATTATCGCGCTGTATCTGATCGGTACATTCGCCGCGGGCTGCATCGCAGTAGTTATGAGTTATATTTTCAAACTCACGCTGGTGCTCGGCGACAAAGCGACGGACATCAACCCTCCGTCGGGTCTGACTGCAGTAATGCAGCAGCTTCTTACCAATCTCGTGGCGAACCCGGTGGACGCTCTGATGAATGCGAACTATCTCGGCATTCTCGTCTGGGCGATACTGCTCGGCGTCGCGCTCAGATTTGCGCATGACACTACCAAAAATATTATCGGCGACATCGCCGATGCGATCTCGACTATCGTCAAGTGGGTCATCAAGTTCGCTCCGCTCGGAGTTATGGGCCTCGTATTCGCTGCCATTTCCACAAACGGCATCGGCGTACTCGCAAAGTACGGACAGCTCATCATCCTCCTTGTCAGCGCTATGGCGATCGACGCGCTCATCATGAACCCGATCATCGTGTTCTCACAGCTGCGCCAGAACCCTTACCCGCTGATCCTCAGATGCCTCAAAGACAGCGGTATTACTGCGTTCTTCACCAGAAGTTCGGCGGCCAACATCCCTGTCAACATGAGACTCTGCGAAACGCTCGGACTCGACAGAAACACTTACGCGATCTCGATACCTCTCGGCGCAACGATCAACATGGGCGGCGCGTCCATTACTATAGCCGTGCTCACACTGGCCACATGCCACACGCTCGGCATTTCCGTCAGTCTGCCTATGGCAATAATCCTCTGCGTACTCGCAGCACTCAGCGCATGCGGAGCTTCCGGTGTTCCGGGCGGCTCGCTCCTGCTGATCCCGCTGGCCTGCTCGCTGTTCGGCATCTCGCCTGACATCTCGGCTCAGGTCATCGGCGTAGGATTCATCGTCGCGGTCATTCAGGACTCATGCGAAACAATGATCAACTCGTCTACCGACGTTCTCTTCACGGCAACAGCCGACTTCAAGAAGCAGAAAAAAGAAGGCAAGAAAATCAAGGTTTCCATCTTCGACAAGAGCGAAGACGAGAAGACTGCATAACAGCAAAAAAGTGAAAGCGAAGGCCCGGTGCCTTCGCTTTTTTTATTGGCGCAGGTACCGCTCCTGCGGATTTCTGTCGGCAGCTTTCCCGGGAGGTTTTTCACACCTAAGGCCAATATGCAGGCTCCGCGATCTTGCGCATGCGGCAGCCGGTTTAATGCCTGCACTGCCTGCCGGCACCGCGGCTATATGAACGAATAGTGTAAACTAACTCTAATTTTAACACAATTTAATTTGTGTCAAAAAAATAAACACAAAACGAAAATGTAAGTTTTTTTCCCCGTACTCAAATGATATCTTAAACAATGCCAAGGGGGAAATTTATTATGAAAGACAGTACAAAAAGAAGGATCAAAACGATCAAAAAAGTGTCTGTCATCATCGGAGCTCTGGTAATTCCGCTGATGTACAGCTATTTCTATTTAGGCGCATTCTGGGACCCGTATTCGAAACTGGACTCAGTGCCTGTTGCCATCGTGAACGAGGACGCGGGTGCAGTAATAAACGGGACCGAAAGGAATGCCGGTCAGGAGCTCTGCGACAAGCTCAAAGACGACGGAAGCCTTGACTTCAGTTTCGTCAGCGCCAAGAAAGCCGATGCGGGAGTTTCGGGAAATAAGTATTATGCATCGATCACCATCCCGAAAGATTTTTCTCAGGACATCGCTTCAGCGGGGACGACAGACAAGACGACAGCTCAGCTCGTCTATCATGTAAACGAAAAACGAAATTATATCGCTTCGCAGATCCTGAACAATGCCAAAGCGAAAATACAAAAAGAACTTACAGGCGAACTCGACCAGCAGATAGTCCTGACACTTTCCAACAAAGTCAAGACTGTGCCGGATGAACTCAGCGCACTGTCCGAAGGACTGCATCAGATGGACAGCGGCGCCTCACAGCTCCAGGCCGGAAGCGGACAACTCGTTGCCGGTACCGATAAACTGAATGCCGGCGGCAAAACACTCGCTTCAGGCACTTCATCCGCGCTCAGCGGCAGTGATTCACTCGCCCTCGGAACGACTAAGCTGGCGGCCGGCGCGAAAACGCTCGCTTCGGGCAGCAGCAGTCTGGCCACAGGAGCAAAAGACCTGGATGACGGGCTGGCCAAACTTCTCGCAGGTGTAAACGCCATGGAATCCAAGATGCCGGCGCTTGCATCCCAGACAGCTCAGCTTAACCAGGGAGCTCAGACACTTTCGGCCGGAGTATCGAAATACGTCACGAGCACCAATAATACAATCGACAGCATCGACACCAATATTACCAATGCCACAGCATTGATGAACAGCAAATCGACCGACGCGGAAAAACTCGCGATCGCCCAGGCCACTCTTAAAGGAATACAGGACGGTCTGAAAACGACCGATCCGCAGACCGGCAAAACTCTCCGCGAATCAGGAACATCTCTTACCGCCGGCGCACAGACTGTCGCCTCAGGCACGAGCCAGCTCGCGGCCGGTACAGCGGCGGGCAGTGAACTCAGGACCGGCCTCGATGCCATTCAGCAGGGCGCATCCGATGCCAAGACCGGAAGCGCGAAAATCAAATCAGGAGCTGATTCCGTTTCAGCGGGAGCATCTTCCGTAAGCGATGCATCTGCGCAGGTAGCTGCGGGAGCGTCGACTCTCAACGACGGACTGCGCACTCTTGACGGAGGCGCGGCACAGCTCAGCATGGGACTTTCGAAACTGTCGAAGAGCCAGAAAACAATGGACAGCGGCATTACTTCCCTGGCCTCCGGGATCAGCTCGGGCACTAAATCCGTCGACTCCGGACTATCGTCGGCGAAATCGCAGGTCAAGGCTCTCGACGGGCTCAGCGGCTATGCCAAAGAACCGGTGAAAATCAAAACTGACACAGTTTACAGCGTGCCGAATTACGGAACAGCATTCGCGCCTTACTTCATGTCGCTTTCGCTGTGGGTAGGCGGACTGATCATATTCTTCGGCATATATTACGACGTGGACAAGAGATACAAGTACCTCTGCCGCGACTCGGAAAACAAGGTAATAAGGACATTCTCGTACCTGATTCTCGCGCTGGCGCAGGCATTGCTGCTCGCGTTCCTCGTGAAGGCCGCGCTCGGACTCAGCGTTGACAACTTCGGCACCTATGTCGCGGCATGCTGCTTCGTTTCGGTGGTATTCATCGCCATCATCCAGTTCTTCATCGTCGAACTGGGAGATCTCGGGAAATTCCTCTCACTGCTCATGCTGATACTTCAGCTCACTTCATGCGGTGGTACTTTCCCGATGGAGACAGTGCCGTCATTCTTCCGCCATCTGTATCCGTTCATGCCGATGACCTATTCGGTCGGGCTGTTCAAAGAGACGATAAGCGGCAATGTCGGGACCAGCATGAAGATGAACATCATCGTTCTCGGAATGTATCTTGCGGCAGCGCTCGTTGCTACGATCCTCATGATCGTTATGAAAAAAGGCGCGCGTGAACTCCGCAAAAACAAAAAAATCGCCGCCCGTGCTCAGAGACTGGGCCTCGGAGCCGGAGAGTGAAGACTGACAGGCGATGACTGAGGCCGGACATCAAGACCGGACCCGCAGCAGATGACCGAGGCCGGACATCAAGGCCGGATACGCGGCAGCAATGCCGGACCCGCCTGATATACATATTACGATAAACCCGCCTGCAGCGGCAGCCGAATCCCCTTTGGCGCTGCTGCGGGCGCTTTTTATTTCTCCGGAAAAGCGCCGCAGGTCCCGCACTGCCGCAATGTGCCGAGGGCCCGTATATTACTGCACATAAAAATAAAAGCACATTATCGGGGTGAGAGGATTTGTGACACCGATCAATGCGCTTTTGCGATATACTACAAAATAAATGTAATATACTCTATTAATATTTTATCTGCTTTCTTTATTTTGACAGTACCCGTTTTTGAAAAATTTCGGGTGTCGCGGCACCGGCCCTATTTCAGCATGAACTTGTCGAGCTCTTTTCTGTTCGAAACGTCGAGTTTCTGATAGATCGATTTCATTATTTCCTTGACGGTATTCACGGAAATATGCATGCGGTCGGCGATTTCCTTGTTCTTCCAGCCCTTGGCCGCGAGCATGGCCACGCTGAATTCCATAGCCGTAAGGTCGCTCGTCACGCTGTCCTGCGCATCCGAATTGTGGATATTACGCCAGCCGTCCGCAAAACGGTAGACGATCTCGACGATGCGCTGATATTCCTCCGGTTCCTCTTTCTTCAGGCACGATTCGACCAGCCCCTGCACCAGCCCGTGATGCTCGGCAAAAGGCTGCAGGAACCCGTCCGGCTTCGCTCTCTCCCACGCCTTGCGAAAAAACAGCTCTCCCCGCTCCGGCCGCTTGAGGCGCATCGTATCCATGGAAATCATGAGTCCGAGATAAATCGATTCGATCTGATAGCCGAGCGCCGACGCCAGATGGAATGCCGTACCCGCGACTCCCAGCGAAAGCTCGTACTCCTCGTGCAGATAGTACATATGTGCCTGCAGGTAACAGCAAAACAGGACCATCCCCTGCGGAAGGGCATTGATGGTTTCCCGCAGTTTGTCGATATCGTCGATCGGCATGTGCAGTAATACCTTACCCACCGATATTATGAATATGCGCATGGCTTTTTCGGCAGGCGTGTTCAGAAGGTTTTCCGGCAGTGCGCTGCCCATGTAGAAATCGCGTTTTGCCGCAGTAATATCTCGGACCGCTATTGCTGAAAATGCATGGAGCATCAGTCCCGACATCCTGATGACCATGTCGCTGCTCTCCGTGAGAGGTGCCGATAATCTGAGCGACTCAACAGCATTGCCGCGGAAATATTCGTACTCCGCCTGCGCCGTTCTCTTCATTTCCGGATCGTCGAGAGAAGCAATATATTCAAGAGCATGCCCCGGTTCGAATACTCCCGACATGAGCGGCATGGGAAAACGCGCCGGTTTTTCCGCTGCGGCGCCCGGACCGCCGTTTCTGCCTGCCTTTTGCTTTTCGCCGATTTCTGCATCGGCCGGCACCATCCAGCGGTCGCCGAATCTGACCGCACCTTCGATAAGCCCGCTGCTGCAGCACTGCTGCACGCGCCTTACCGTAACTCCGAACTTTTCAGCTGCCTCACGAGTAGAAATATAATCCATTACTGCGCCTCCATATCTGCCGCCGGGACCGCCGCGTTCACAGCACGGTCCGCACTTGAGTATATTATACTTCGTCAAGGCGAAATGGCCAACAAATTTCTGCGCATATGTCGCTGCTGCACACCCAGACGGTGTTTAAATCCGCACCTCGATGGATCAACTTGACCTCCCGGGCATCGCCCGGAATCATTGCTGTTTTTTCATAAAACGAAAGAACTCCCAGGGTGGGGAGTCCTTTCAGGGTATTAGGGTTCTAGGGTATAGAAAAGCATATCTCTATGCTATCTACCAACATTTAGACTTTAATGATACCATGTACAATCTGCAAAAGATAGTATTTTTCCGTGCATTGAAAGAATCCTTTTTTGTGCGGCAATAATTAAACTAAACATTCTGATTTTATTTTAGGTATGCCGCGATTTTGTGTAATATGTGCGGGTGCACGCCGGATTCACCTTTATCCTTCGCCGCCTGTTTTAGTAAGGCTCCATTACCACATACCCCTCTGAAAAGAAGGTGTATATGGTATTTTTTGATGATTTTCATGACATATCGGTCTACTGCCCAATGGATATCAGTGCTTCCGGAGCAGATAATACCGGATAGTGATGCACAATTACCATACAATGCAGTATTTTACAGTTTATATGGTATTTCAGTACCACATACCACCCTGTTTTTTAAGGTTATGTGGTACTGACTCCTTACTAAACATACACTCACCTGCAAGAGTTGAATTTTCCAGGCAGCCGTGGAAACTGGCCGCGCGGGCAGATAGCCGGATCGTACCAGGAACCGGAACTGTATCGCCCCGGGAAAGCAACTGCGCGAAGAAATCGCCGTGGCGTGCCGCGAAGTGGATCAGGCGAAAATCCGGCCAGACGCAGAACCGAATCAGAAAAAGCCCGACCAACCGCAGAGCGAAGCAGGCGAAAACCGCCCGGACCCAATCATACGAAAACAGACTGCCGGAGGACAGCCTGTTTTCTTTTAGCTATGTTTCTGATGTCTGTATTGGTATTATGTGATTAAGAGGATCAAACATTCAACTGACATCATGATTTGAGTCATTAATTTACCGGATAGATTTTCACTGCCTGAGCAGCAGAGTTCTGCCGGACTGATCAAAGAGTTTTGAGGATATCGCCGAGTCTCTTGCATCCTATTTCGATGCGCTCAGGTTCTATGCCTCCGTAGCTCACTCTCATGCAGTTCTTGCCCATTCCCGGTGCACCCGCGAAGAAGCCTTCGCCCGCTACATAAGCCACTTTGTGCTCGATGCAGATCGGGAGCGCCTCGGTCGTATTGATCCTTTCCGGCAGTTCCACCCATGTGAACAGACCGCCTTCAGGGACCGTATGCTTTGTTCCCTCAGGGAAATATTCATCTATGCATCTCATCATTGTTGCGCATCTTTCTCTGTAGATCGATGTGATCATGTCATGATGAGCCGGATAATAACCTCTCTTGAAGAACTCCGCGCAGAGAACTTCCGATATCATTCCCGTGTGCGAATTGGTAGCGATCTTCGCCGCCTTCAGGCGCTTCATGATCTCGACATCTGCAACGCAGTATCCGAGCCTGCTGCCAGGCGAGAAAATCTTCGAGAAACTGTTCGCCAGCACTGTGTGTCCGGTCTTGTCGAAAGACTTGATCGGAGGCAGGTCAACACCGTTGAACCGGATATCTCTGTAAGGGTCGTCTTCCAGGATCAGCACGCTGTACTTGTCGCCCAGCGCCGCCAGGCGTTCTCTGCGCTCAGTCGTGAGCGTGATGCCCGTAGGATTCTGGAATGTCGGGATGCAGTAAACCATCTTAGGGTGGTACTGCTTGATTTTCTCCTCGCAGTCGTCGATATCGAGTCCGTCACCGTCCATCTTCACCGGCACGCACTTCGCCTGGAACATCTCAAAGATCTCGACGCAGTGCACGAATGTCGGCGTCTCGACCAGAATGATGTCGCCCGGGTCGATGAATACCTGGCAGAGCAGATTCATGCTTTCGAGTCCGCCCGCAGTAATGAGTACATTCTCCACGGCTGTCTTGACGCCCTTAGGCGCAAGAAGTTCGCTCACGATGGTTTCGCGGAGATCTGCCGCGCCCATCGGGCTGCCGTACTGCAGCGCTTCGATGCCTCTTTTGTCTTTGGTGAAAACTTCTTCAGCGATCTCTCTGACCTGATCGACAGGAAGAGCTTCCTTGGCAGGAGCACCGCCGCCGAA
>JALCRY010000020.1 GCA_022652985.1 Eubacteriaceae bacterium
CATAGAATAACAGTAAAATATATTAAATTTGGCAAAAAAATATCCCCTAACCAAGATAGTCAAAGGATTATATTAACTTTATATTGAATTTTTGCTGCAGAACTAAGGAGTCGGGGTGCATTGCTCCATCTCTATGCTTCCAACAAGATCCTTCTGCTGCTCCTTTGGAAGATACGACAGCTCTACCGCCGGTCTCAGTGCTATCTGCCCTTCATCGACCAAGTCAAGAAGCTCAGGCTTCAGTTCAGTCAGGCGGATATATCGTCTCACCTGCGTTTGACTATCACCACCTTCTGCTCCGATAATGCCAGCAGATTCTTTCCCCGACAACTTCCGCCCCACTGGGTTGGAAGTTAAGTCTGTTCTCTGTCCCTGCCTGTTCATTGCTTCAAGCCTCATCTTATATGCAAAGGCTTTCTCGCTCGGAAGAATAGTGGTCCTCTGAAAGTTCGATTCCACCATGAATATGGTAGCCTCATCTCTTGTCATATCCACTACCTCTGAACGAAGCGTTTCAAGGCCCGCAAGTTCGCAGGCTCTCTTTCTTCTGTGCCCGGATATTATCTCGTATCTGCCATCTTCCTTTTTTCTGAGAGTAGCAGGAGTGATTATCCCGTTTGCCTTTACGCTTTCCACGAGATTCATCATGTCCTCGTCATCCTTCACCTTGAAGGGATGCTCCGGGAACGGGTCTATCTGATCCAGAGGTATCTCATATATCTTCTTCAGCTTAGCTTCGTCTCTTTCCGCCTGCGTTGAAAAGATATCATCTATCCCCGGAAGACCGAAGTCTATCGGTTCTCGCTTTTTCGCCATCCTTAAGCACCTCCCTTGTCAGCTCCGCGTATGCCTCAGCAGGTTTGCTGTCCGCGTCATATGAATATATGCTCTCTCCTCTTCCGCTTGCCTCGGCAGCCTTCACTCCCACCGGTATCTGAGCGCTGTATATCCTTATACCTGCACCATAGTTCTTTCTGATAGCCTCGATAGTTTCCTTTGCAAGACTTGTCCTCTGATCTATTAGCGTCATCACGATGCCGCCTATCTTCAGATCCGGATTGAGCTGTCTCTGCACCTTTGCTACATTGTACAAAAGCTGCGTCATGCCCTTTGCCGGAAGATACTGTGCCTGTACCGGTATGATGACCTTGTCCGCTGCTGTAAGCGCATTGATGGTCAGCATCCCAAGAGACGGCATGCAGTCGATCACGACATAGTCATAACTGCTTTTCACATGTCTCAGGTAGTTCTTCAGTACGTTCTCCCTGCTCATGACATTCACAAGACTCAGCTCGAACTGCGAAAGCTCGATATTCGACGGAAGCACGTCCATTCCTTCGTTGTGATGGAGTATCCCTTCCTTTGGATCGAACGGTTCATCGTTCCTCACCTTGCTAAGGACCGACACTATGGTCTCATCCAGTGCATCGGTGTTCTTCCATCCAAGGCACGCGCTAAGGTCTGCCTGCGGATCTGCATCGATAAGCAGTACCTTCTTACCGCTCATCGCGAGTCCTGCTCCAAGATTCACGGCTGTGGTCGTCTTGCCGACGCCGCCCTTCTGATTACATATAGCTATAACTTCTGCTTGTTTCATCTGGTTCTCCTCCCTTCAGTTTGATCATCGCGGCACGCTTCGCTTTTGAACACGCCGGATGTATGCCTGCCTGTCGGCAGACTGAATGGATCATGACGGCAGCTGATCTCCTTTCGCCGCTCTTGCTTTCTCGGCCCTCGCTGCTTCTCTCAGATCTATCTCTGTGAGATACATATCCACTTCATCTGAATCAAGGAATATCTCCATGAAATCATCGAAAGCGTCACTTTCTACCTCGCCACATACCCTGACCAGATCCATCTCTGTCACGATGTCTCTGCACCCTGCAGCAAAGAAAACATCTCTCAGCATATCGAATGCCGTCTCTGCACCTCCTTCAAAGCACAGGCTGTCCAGCATTCCTACATATGCAAGGCCCTTCTCATGCTCGATGCATCCACGATCGATACACATCTCCAGATTCTCTGCTACATCCTGCGCTGCCTGAAGGAGTACCGGGCAGTAAGCTTTCTTCCCTAGTTCCTGCTCTATCATTTCTCTTGTCAGGCCTTCCACTATGATCTTCATCGTATTCTCCGTAGTCTTCATATTCTTTTCCTTTCCCCGGTGATGCCGGTCCAAAAATTACTAAAGCTCTGCATGTTTCAGCAGAGCAATGTAATATGCCTTAGGCATCATTATTCAGGAAAGGATCTAAGTTTCTCTATCCAAACAGTTTCAGGATGAGATCATCCACGGCATCAGTATATCTGCCTTCTTTTATGAGGTTGTTTCTGAGTTCTACCAGGCTGAAGAGTATGAGCTGGCTCTCATTGTCTGTTACGTTCATCTTTATCTTCTTATCGAACATCGTACCCACCTCCTGTTTCTATCCATATATGGAGTACAATTGCTATATATAAATTCTAAGAAAGAAGCCAGGTAATTGCAAATGTGCGATTTTTTCCACTAAAAAACCCGGAGTCTCTGTGGTTGCAAAGGTTCCGGGTGTTTTTTCGGCAAAAGTAACACTTTAGTAACAAAAGTAACACTTTTTGGTTGCCATAGCTCAGTGTTTTCAATAGCTACAGCGTTTTTATCAGTCTAATGGCTTCATTGTAGGGAACAGCAGCACGTCCCTGATGGTGCTCTGGTTGGTGATGAGCATGATCATTCTGTCGATGCCGATGCCAAGTCCGCCTGTCGGAGGAAGTCCGACTTCCAGCGCGTTGACGAAGTCCATATCCATAGGATGCGCTTCCTCATCTTCGCCGGTGTCGAGCTCATGCTGCTGCTCGACAAATCTTTCGTACTGATCGATAGGGTCGTTCAACTCCGAGAATGCGTTGCCGAGTTCCCAGCCGTTGATGTATGCTTCGAATCTTCTGGTGATCCTTCTGTCGCTCGGGTCTTTCTTGGCGAGCGGCGAAATGTCAACAGGATGTCCTGTCACGAATACCGGCCCGTCGAGATATCCCGGAGCTTCCTCGCAGTATGTCTCGAACATTTCGGAAATCAGCTTTCCTCTGGTCTTGCTGCCGACTGTCTCAGGATCCATTCCGTATTCGAGGCACGCCTTCTGAGCTTCTTCATCTGTTTCTATCTGACGGAAGTCGACGCCGGTTATTTCCTTTACGCCGTCTGTCATATCGAGGCATCTCCACGGAGGAGTCAGGTCAAAAGACTTGCCCTGATATTCGAGAGTCATACTTCCGTTTATTTTCTTGGCGCAGTTCGAAATAATGGCTTCAGTTACTCTCATCATTGATTCAAGGTTGCCGAATGCCTGGTAGCACTCCATCGAAGTGAACTCAGGATTGTGACGGTTGTCCATGCCCTCATTTCTGAAGACAGGCCCCATCTCGTATACTCTGTCGAGTCCGCCGACTACGAGTCTCTTCAGATAGAGCTCCGTGGCGATCCTCAGGTACATATCGATATCGAGTGTATTGTGATGCGTGATAAACGGCCTTGCGGCAGCGCCGCCCGCGATAGTGTTCAGTATCGGCGTGTCTACCTGCAGGAAATCATAATCATCTTCGAGAGTCCTTCTGACTTCTTTGAGTATTGCCGCCTTCTTGATGAAAACATCTTTTACCTCAGGATTCACGATAAGATCCACGTATCTCTGTCTGTATCTGATATCCGTATCCTTGAGTCCTGTCCATTTATTCGGCAGTATCTGCAGCGATTTTGAAAGCAGAACGAGCTTTGTCGCTCTTACCGAGATTTCTCCCTGGTTCGTCTTGAATACTGTGCCGACGATCCCGAGAATGTCTCCGATATCATATTTCTTGAACCACTTATAATCCTCTTCACCGATCTCGTCGCGCCTTACGTAGCACTGGATCCTGCCCTTGCGGTCCTGTATATCGATGAAAGAAGCCTTGCCCATGATCCTGCATGCCATCATACGGCCTGCAACCGTGACTTCTTTCCCGTCCATATTGTCGAAGTCCGCCTTGATGTCCTCACTGTATGCATCCTGATCCCAGGTCTCGATGATGTACGGATCTCTGCCCGCATCACGAAGATCCTGCAGCTTCTGTCTTCTGATGAGGCGCTGCTCATTCAGCTTCTCCTCAGACAGCTCTTCGACTTCCTCGTTTACCGGATTATTCTTATTTTCGCTCATTCTCTGCTTACCTCTTTGCTATTTTAATTATCTCATATGTTACTGAACCGTCCGGGATCTCGATTTCCACAACATCTCCCGTTTTGTGGCCCAGAAGTCCTCCGCCAACAGCAGAATCATTCGAAATCTTGCCCTCGAACGGATCCGCTTCTGTAGCACCTACTATCGCATAAGTAAATTCCTCATTCGTCTTTACATTTTTGATAGTTACCTTCGTACCAACATTGACCCTGTCCCTCTTCGCTGTTGCCGCATCGATGATCTTGGCCTCTCTCATCATATTCTCAAGTTTGAGAATCCTGGCCTCCACCTCTGCCTGTTCATCTTTGGCCGCGTCATATTCGGCGTTCTCCGACAGGTCTCCGAAAGCTCTCGCTTCCTTCAGTTTTTCAGCGACTTCCGCACGAGTGACCGAAACGAGTTCTTCGTGCTCCGCTTTGATCTTTTCATAACCTTCTTTGGTAAGTAACAGTTCCTCTGCCATATTAAATCTCCTAACATATTATATGCCGCCCGTTCGGCAGCCATCTTGACATTATAAAAGAAGCTCTATGCTTTGTCAATCAATGACCTCGATGCTCACATCCGGCGAACTGCTCAGCATCAGCAGCCCCGCGTATCCGAGATCGAAACGCATCACGTCACCGACCCGGATCTCCCGCTCAGCATCCTCAATATCCAGTATCGTATGGTCGCTCGATGCACCGAGCACCTCCACGCCTTCATCCCGCGGATGCAGCTTGTCCGGATATCCGTAGTCCGCTTTTCCGACGGCCAGCAGCGCACGCTTTCTGATGCCGCGGTCGATATATTCCTCCCGGTCTCCGAAGGCCGAAAACCCGATCTCGCCGACCGGATAACTCGGCTTGTCGCGGACCTCGATCACTTCCGCCTCGAGCGTGAACACATCCATATTCATGTAAGGCATATCCAGTCCGTAAAGCTCCTGCCAGTCGCGGGCCAGTAATATTCCCTCGCCCATACGCAGCTGATTGATCCCGACGGGTATCGTGCCGTCGAGCACTCTCATAAATGACGATGTTGCGCCGCCCGAAATGTAATCGAGCCTGCGCCCTATCCTTGCTTCAGCATCTTTCCCGAGATCAACGAGTTCCTGCAGTTTTTCCGCTGTCGCCATCAGCGACCCGTAGCAGCCGATATTCGTCCCGATCCCGGCAAGTTCTATTCCCGGAAGCGATTCGGCATATTCCGCCGCATCGCACAGTTCGTCCGAACCCCAGAAGCCCTCGCGCAGATCGCCGATATCCGCCATCAGAATGACCTGATGCGTCTTCCCCGCAGCCTCCGCTTCCTCGGAAAGAGCCTTCATTACCGCCTTATCACTGTTCAGACTCACATCCGCATAAGCGATGACATCAGCGGCTTCAGACAGCATCGGCACCCTTATCAGCATCAGCGGGATTTTCACGCCGGCCTCTCTGGCCGCGGCCAGCTGCGAGATCCGCGAACTGGCGATCCACTTGCAGCCCGCCTGCTCAAACGCCAGCGACACCTCCGGTATCCCGTTACAGCCTTTCACGACGCCGGCAACTTCTATTCCCGCGTCTCCGCACCGCGAGATCACCTCGCGCAGATTCGTGCGCAGCTTCTGTATATCGACTGTAAGTTTCGGTAAATGCCCTGCGGAATCGTACATTACTCGTGTCTCCTGTTTTCCTCGGAAAATCTTCTGATCTTCTGAGATGTATTCTTGTCGAAATCTGTATCTCTGATATACAGTCTCTTGATTTTCTTAAAGAACGGGACCTTCTGATTTATAGCATCTATTTCTTCCCAAAGATCCTGGTAAATTTCGCTCTTCGAAGGCTCGCGCCCCTCGTATTTTTCCGCGACCTCTTCATCGTCGAGTCTCACTGAAGCGACCACGAGGATGTCATCCTTATCTTCATTTTCCTCCGAAAATACCATTGACTCTTTCACGACCGGAATGTTGTTGATGTAATATTCGAGCTCTTCCGGGAATACATTCTTGCCGTTTTTGGTGATGATGACGTTCTTTTTTCTGCCCGTTATATAAATGTAGCCTTCGTCGTCGATGTAGCCGATGTCTCCGGAGTGGAACCATCCGTCAGTAATAGCCTCCGCAGTCGCTTCCGGATCTTTGTAATATCCGATCATGACGTTGTCGCCCTTGAGCCACAGCTCGCCGTTCCCGTCTTCATCAGGGTCGTTGACCTTGACCTGGAAACCAGGGAAACCTCTGCCGCACGATGTCGACTTCGGTCGGATGTCCGGGTTGAGCGCGCCCATCGGAGCGCATTCCGTGAGTCCATATCCCTGGAGAGCATTTATGCCTATCGCCCGGAAGAAATCAAGTACATCAGGATTTATCGCGGCGCCGCCGACTATCAGCAGCCTCATTCTGCTGCCGAATATCGACAGGATATCTTTGAACAGTTTCTTGCTGAGATCTATGTGGAGCTTCTTCATCTTCGCATTCATGGCGAGGCCCTTCCTCAGCTTGTCGGCCTTGCCTTCCTTCTCCGCAGTCTTCCAGACCCTCTTGTATATCAGCTCGAATATCGCCGGTACTCCGAGGAGCATCGTCGGATTCGCCTCTTTGAGATTCTTCAGTATGTACTTCAGCCCTTCACAGTAAGCGATCGCCGCGCCCTTGTACATCGGCATCAGGAAGCCGCTCGTGCACTCGTATGTGTGATGCAGCGGCAGCACCGAGAAGAAAATATCCCAGTCGTTTACCTTGAGCACCGTCGGACTGGCCATAAGATCGGCGGCCAGATTCTTGTGCGAGATCATTACTCCCTTCGAAGCGCCCGTTGTCCCCGAGGTGTAAATCAGGACCGCGAGGTCTTCATTGTTGATCTGCGCATCCAGGAAACGCCTGTCGCCTTCGTCGATGAGCTTCTGGCCTTTTTCCACCAGCTTCGGCCAGGAGAACGATCCGTCCTCATCCCTGGCTGCGTTCATATTTATTACAGTCGCGAGCTTCGTTGTGCCTTCCGCCAGGATCTCCTTGAATTCCTTCTCGTACTTCCCGGTCGTGATGACTGCTTCTACACCCGCATCATTCATCAGCTCAACTATGTTCGCCTTGTCGAGTTCCTTGTCAAGAGGCACCGCTATGCCCGTTCCGCAGACCACTGCAAAATACGACATTGCCCATCTGGAACAGTTCTCGCCGATGATCGAAATCCTCTTGTCTTTCAGGCCCATATCTATGAGTGCCGTACCGAGGGCATTGACCCTCCTCAGCATTTCCCTGTACAGGATCGATCTGTAAGGTCCGCCCTTCGTGTCCTTCTCCCAGAACGCGACGTGATCACCGTACCACTCGTCGCTCGCCGAACTTTCGATCATATCCTTCAGATCAGTAATAGGACGGCTGTCCCTGTACATGATCAGAGGGTCCGTGCTGGCCTCGATGTTCTCCGCAACGAAATTCTCAGCATATTGTTTTTCTTTTTCCTTCAGTGCTTTGTATTCTTCTGTACTCAGCATTTGGTCTCCTTTCCGTCATCCGAATTCAGATTTTCCTCATTATATCTCTTGATTTTTCTCGTAGTCGTCTTGTCAAATTCCTCGTGACGGATACTGAACCGCCTCACGCGCTTGTACAGCGGCATGAGATCGTTCACCCTCTCTATCTCGTCCTTCAGGAATGCCCTCAGCTCATCATCGTCGAGATGCTTCCCCGTCTGCTCGACAATATTATCAAAGTTCGGCAGGATCTCCGCCTTGACGACGCTGTCGCCCTTGTCGTCAGACTGCGCATGCACGAGTGCCTCCTCGATAAAGTCCGAAAGCGTCAGGTAATATTCGATTTCCTCCGGGAATACATTCTTCCCGTTCTTCGTTATTATTACTGACTTTTTTCTCCCCGTGATGTATACAAACCCGTCGTCGTCGATATATCCGATGTCCCCGGTATGCAGCCAGCCGTCCGCGTCGACCGCAGCCTCCGTGGCTTTTTCATTCTCGTAATATCCGATCATTACCGACGGTCCCCGGCAGATGATCTCGCCGAAGCCTTCCTCATCGACATCCACCGTGTCGAGCTCTGTCCCCGGCAGCGCGAATCCCGCCGAGTCGGCCTTGCTGTAATAGTCGCGGTTGACCGCCAGTATCGGCGAATTCTCAGTCATGCCGTACCCCTGTATCATAGGGAGTCCCATCGCTTCGAAGTCCTCGATGACGCGGGCATTTATCGACGCTCCGCCGGCAATGAACAGCGCCATATGGCCGCCTGTCGCCTCATGCACGTCTTTGAACATCCTGCGGCATATCGCCGGATTGTTGTAAAGCTTGAATTTTTTCGAAAGCGCGATGCCCTTTCTGAGCTTGTCGAGCTTCCCGTCAGCCTCAGCCTTCTTGAACATTTTTTTATGTATAGTCTCAAATATCAGAGGCACCGACAACATAACTGTTGCATGCGACTCCTGCATATTTTTCATTATATATTTCAGCCCTTCGCATATCGCTATAGCCATGCCCTGATAAAGTCCCGTCATGATATGGCAGGTCATTTCATATGTATGGTGCATCGGCAGGACCGAAAGTCCGATCCCCGGCTGCCTGATCTTAACGTATTTGCTCATATTGACCACGTTGGCGGCAATATTCCTGTGCGAAAGCATTACGCCCTTCGCCATTCCCGTCGTGCCGGAAGTGAACAGCAGTGAACACATCGCTTCTGGATCTATCTCCGCTTTGAGATAGTCCGTATATCCGCTGTAGATATCTTCTTTCCCGCTCTCTATGAGTCCCTGCCAGGAAAGGCGCGGTATCGTGTCGCCTTCTTCCGGCTCATCGGCATCCTCGTCTTCTCCCAGCGCCATGTCCGCGATGAATTCGATCCCGCTCAGTCTCGGAGCGATCTCATTTACCAGTTTTCTGAGCTTGCCGCTGTGCACGATCGCGGAAACGCCTGCACGTTCAAGGAGATTCACGACCTCATCCTGATGGAGTTCACGGTCGATCGGCACGATGACGCCGGCGCCGTTGACCACAGCGAAATAAGTCACGACCCATTCGTAACTGTTCTCGCCTATTACGGCAATTTTCTTGCCTTTCATCCCTCTGCGGACAAAACTCGTTCCGAGCGCATTGATGTCCACGCGGAACTGTCCGAAAGAAATAGGTTTATATTCCCCGCCGGGTTTGTCCTTCACTAAAAAAGCAGGATCATCTCCAAAGAGGTCCGCGCATGAATCGATCATTTCACGAAGATCCCTGATGTCTCTAGTTTCATACAGCTGATCTTTATACTTTTTGCTGTTCATAATATCTCCCAACTGCTCTTTTTCCTAAAATATAGCGGTATATATTATATCACAAGATTTGCCTTAAATACAGCGATTTGACACCTTGCTCAACAGCGGATATAATTCAAACCACCTGAAAGGCAGGAGATACCATGAACAACAAAGCACTAATAGCCATGAGCGGAGGAGTGGACTCATCCGTGGCGGCATATCTCATGAAAGAAGCGGGCTACGAATGCACCGGCATCACCATGAAGCTGTTTACCAATGACGACGCCTGCATATCGCGCGATCACACATGCTGTTCTCTCGATGACGTGAACGACGCCAGAAGCGTGGCGGTGAGTCTCGGGATGCCTTATTACGTCCTGAATTTCACTGAGGAATTCAACGAAAAGATCATCAGAAAGTTTATTGATTCATATGAACGCGGAGAAACGCCGAACCCGTGCATAGACTGCAACAGATATATGAAGTTCGACAAGCTGTTCGTCAAGGCGCAGGAACTCGGCGCCGATCACGTGGCGACCGGGCATTACGCGCGCATAGACCGCGACGCGGAAACAGGCAGATGGCTTCTGCGAAGGTCGGCGGACCCGTCGAAGGATCAGACTTATGTGCTGTATTCCATGACGCAGTATCAGCTCGCCCACGCCGTATTCCCGCTGGGAGGAATGACCAAAACACATACGAGGCAGATCGCCGAGGATCACGGCTTCGTGAATGCGAAGAAGCATGACAGTCAGGACATCTGCTTCGTCGTCGACGGCGACTATGCCGGCTTTATCGAATCGTACTCGGGCCGGAAGCATCTGCCGGGTGACTTCATAGATATGGAAGGCAATGTACTCGGACGGCACCGCGGACTGATCAGATACACTATCGGCCAGCGCAAAGGTCTGGGGCTGGCGCTGCCGCAGCCTATGTACGTAGTATCGAAAAGCATTCCGGACAATACGGTGACGCTCGGCCTCGAACAGGATCTTCTGTCCGATACGCTGACTGCGAAGGATCTGAACTGGATCTCCGTCGAGCGCCTGCCCGCAGAAGGAATGCGCTGCACAGCGATGACCAGATACAGAAAGAAGGAGCAGCCGTGCACTGTCAGGCAGGATGAGAACGATCCGGACCGCGTGAAAGTCGTATTCGACAGCCCGCAGAGAGCGATAACATCCGGTCAGGCGGTCGTCTTCTATGACGGCGACAAAGTGGCCGGCGGAGGAACGATAGTATGATAAACGAAAAACTCGAAAAATATCTCAGCGGTCTCGGCCGCCTGGCAATAGCGTTTTCCGGAGGCGTGGATTCAACTTTCCTGCTGAGCGCGGCCTGCCGCATACTCGGAAAGGAAAACGTTCTGGCGATAACGGCCAGGGCCGAATGTGTTCCTGTGCACGAGTCTGCCGAGGCAGATGAATTTTGCGCTTCACTCGGCATAAAGCAGCTCGTGCTGGAGCTCAGACAGCTGGAAATTGAGGGCTTCCCGGAAAATTCCGCAGACAGATGCTATATCTGCAAGCGCTCGCTTTTCACAGAGATGACTGCAGCCGCTGTCAGAGAAGGTTTTGCGCATCTGGCAGACGGGACCAACGCATCAGACACCGGAGACTTCCGTCCGGGCCTGAGAGCTCTCGCGGAGCTCGGCATCCTGAGCCCGCTCAAGGACTGCGGCATTACAAAAGATGACATCAGGGCGATGTCCAGAGAACTCGGTCTCCCGACCTGGAACAAGCCTTCGTTCGCCTGCCTCGCGAGCAGATTCCCTTACGGTGAACGCATAACCGCTCAGAAACTCGACATCGTCGAGAAGGCGGAAAACATTCTCCGCGCTCTCGGATTCGAGCAGTACAGAGTACGCATCCACGAAGCCGGCAGCTGCGGTTTTACTGCCTCAGTGGAAGTAATGCCGAAGCAGTTCGGACTGTACGGAGAGCACCGCGGAGAGATCGAAGACGGCTTTTCCGCGCTCGGTTTCGCCCGCACGGATCTGGACCCGGAAGGCTACCGGACCGGAAGTCTCAACCTCGTATGAGGAACAGATTTCGGTTGACTTGACGCCCTTAAATCAGTATAATCATTAAGTGGATATGCTACTGTAGCTCAATCGGTAGAGCAGCACATTCGTAACGTGCAGGTAGCCAGTTCGATCCTGGCCAGTAGCTCCACTGAATAACAAAGTCCCTTTCGGGACTTTGTTTTGAATTTTCCGAAGTATAGTGTATAATAAAAAAAATAATACATATTGATTGATGGGAACACACTATGGGAAATTCGGGTTATCACGACTATCCGGCTTTGAAGTACTTCAAACCGGGTAAACAGTTCAGCATTTCTTCTGATATCATGCCGAGGGGAGCTGCTGTCTTTGCTTTTGACGGGGAAAAATGTTTTCTCTGTTATTTCAATGGTTTATTTCTGACGCAGCACGGCATTGAACTTGAAGATTATTATGAAATAATCAGGGACGATGCTCTTGATATGATACATCCGGATGACCGCAGCGGCATTCGCGCGTTCCTGCGTGACTTTTTCAGCAGCGATTCCACTTCCGATTCTTCCGTCTTCCGGACGGTGCCGGACGATGATTCGCGCTTCTTTATCGCTGATATCATAAAGTACGATGAACAGGTCGGCGGAATGCCGGCGTTCACCGCTATCTTCCACGAGGCTTCGCCGGAAACCCGCATCATCGAAAGACTTGAAGCACAAAAAGAATATGAAATATTCACGGGGTTCGTCAGCCCGCAGATTTTCTGCGACCAGATACGCGTATTCATCGAAAACAGTCCTGACGCCGAGTACATAGCGGGATGCATCGGCATGAGCAAACTGCGGGTCGTGCATGACCTGTTCGGGGATGCCAAGGCGCTGGAACTCCTGCGCGGCATTTCGACATTACTGCATGACAAGCTGCTGCCAAACGGCCTTTTCGCCAGATGGAATGCCGACACGTTCGTATTCGTCGTATACAAAAAAGCTCTCAATCCTACAGCTCTGCTGTTTTCGATCGACGAAGCTGTTTTTTCGGTCATCCCGAAGTACAGGATACGGGCGCAGCTGGGTCTTTATGAAATGAAAAAAGAGGACGCCTACGATCCTGCCTCCGCGCTTCACAACGCGCAGCTGGCTCTGCATGATATCGCGTCTGACCCGATACACAGAGTATCGTACTTTAACGATGACATCGCAGAAAAGGACACAAAGCGTCATTATATTATCAGCGAAATGGAGCAGGCGTTCCGGGAAAGACAGTTCGTTGTCTATTACCAGCCGATCTTCAGCGCGACTACCAGAAAACTGATTTCAGCGGAAGCTCTTGTCAGGTGGCTGCATCCCGAGCGCGGAATAATTCCGCCGGGGGATTTCATTCCTATTTTTGAACAGGAGGGCTTCATCACGAAGCTCGATGTCTACATCTGGGAGGAAGTCTGCAAATACATCAAGGACCGCCAGGACCGCGGCAGGCCGGTCGTGCCTATTTCCGTCAACATGTCGAGACTTGATACGTATAATCCGCGGCTGACCGACATCATCTCGGGACTGACGGCGAAATATCATATCAGGCCGAAGGATCTGCGCTTCGAGATCACGGAGAGCACGTATTCAGAAGACCCGGAAAGAATACAGGAAATCGTCCGCATCCTCAAAGAAAAAGGATTTTCGGTGCTGATGGATGACTTCGGCAGCGGCTATTCATCGCTGGCGATCCTGAAAAATCTCGATATCGATGTCATCAAGATCGACCGCGGTTTCGTGCTCGATGTCACGACCAACGAACGGGCATCGAATGTTCTCGGAAGCGTCATCAGGCTTACCAGGAGACTGCACATTCCTACCGTTGTCGAGGGCGTAGAGACCAAGGAGCAGTTCGACTACATGCGCGGCATGGGCTGCGACAGCATACAGGGATTTTATTTTGCCAGACCGGATACGGCCGAAAGACTCAGCGAATACATCGAGCAGTGCGGCGGAACGGAGGAAGAATCCGACATCAAAGCATTCGCGCGCGAAACGACGATCGCTCTGGCGCCTAAAGGAGAAAAGAAAACCATACTTATAGTTGACGACCAGCCGATCAACCGTATATTACTGCGGACACTGCTAGAAGATTTTTACGAAGTGCAGGAGGCCGATAACGGAAAAACGGCGATCGACATGATAAAGCAGAATGCCGGGCGCATCGACCTGGTGCTTCTCGATATAGTAATGCCGATATTCAACGGCTTTGACTTCCTCGAAGAGGCCAGAGCGTATGATTACGGCAAGGATATTCCGGTCATCGTCATGACCGAGGCCGACAGTACGGAAAACGAGATCATGGCACTTGAATACGGTGCCAACGATTTTATCAAAAAACCATATCATAACGAAACCATTCTGCTGAGAGTTGCCAATCAGCTCAAGCTCAATGAATTAACAGAAAGGAACCAACAATGAACGACGATTACAAGAACGCATTAAGAGCCATCGGTGTCGACGTAGATACGGCGATCGGCAGAGTCGTGGGCAAAGAAGACCTGTACGAAAAGCTGCTCCTTATGTTTTTCGATGACAAATCGCTGGAAACACTGAGGGCAAAGATCTCCGAGGGAAATGTCCAGGGAGCATTCGACGCCGCGCACACCATCAAGGGCACTGCCGGCAACCTCGGGCTGGACAATATCAATGAAGTAGTAATGCCGATGGTCGAGATCCTCCGCGCGGGAAGCGGCGAAGGCGTCGCCGAAATGGTCGAACAGACTCAGGCAAAATATGACGAGCTCAAAGCCGTCATTGACAAATACGCAGGCTGATCTCGGTCAGATCAGCCGCTGCCGCCGGGCGTATCCGCTCAGCGGCTTTTTCTTTTTCCGTCTATATATTCCATCCGGAATCCCGGCACCGTTTTATCGAACCGGCAGATGCCGCGGTAATGACAGTACGTGCACGAGCTCATTTTCTGTGCGGTCATCTTCGGATGCACCTCGATGTTCCCGGCTTCAAGATCCCTGCACATGTTGTCGACGATAGATTCCACCTCGCTCAGGTACTCGTTGAATTCCTCTTCTGCGAGATATTTCCCCGTTTTGAACGAATCGGCAAACACACCGTCCCTTTTCTTCGCCGGTACGACATCCGACTGTCCGTCACTGTTGTCGATCGCGTTCGCGACCTGTTTGTTGTTCATCAGCACGCCGTCCAGCAGATAAGTGCTCCGCTCCTCGGCTGCGAGCTTTTTCTCCATAGTTTCCGACAGTGAGCCGTCGCTTTCATACACGCCGCTGATCTTCTGCGCGTTGAGCTCCGGCCTGGCGATCTTAAAATAGAATGCGCCTGCCGGGATATGTCCGGACTCCTTCGCCGCGCGCATATAAATCATCAGCTGGAGCTGGATCCCGCTCAGCACCTCCGCCGGTCTGTACTTGAGCATGCCGCTCGACTTGTAGTCGATGACCTTCGCGTAGTCGCCCGGCATGATATCCATGCGGTCTATCTTCCCCTCGATCTCGATGTCCGAGCCCGGGATGGCGACCGGTGCGAGCCGCTTCCCTTTTCCGAAGGCCGCTTCGAAAGCCATCTCGTTTATGCTGCCGCGCTGTACCTGCGTCACCATATGCCAGGCCGTTTCGCGCACGACATCACGCATCCGTTTCGTCCTGTATTCCTCTGCCCGGCTGTTTTTCAGCAGTCCCTCCTTGTAGGTGTTCTGCTGTCCGGCGAGTATCCTGTCCGCAGCCGCAGTAATGTCTTCTTTCTCCGCGGTCATCCACGGCGATGCTTCGTCTGTTATCTTCATCCCGGCTTTGGTCAGATCCCTGGCGAGTATCATAAGACACCGGTGGCAGACCTCGCCGATCTGCGCGCTGCCGACTTCATATGTCGGAGGCTCATAAGGGTCGAGTCCGTACCGGACAAAATGCATGAAAGGACATTTCCCGTATGTCTCCAGCCTGGAAGGGCTGACAACGAATGCTTCCTCTCCTGCTTTTCTGTAGATCTCCGCGGCTCTTTCCGCTTCGATCCGCGATACCGTATTGTGATATGTGAGACCGCTTTCCATAAGTTCGAGCCTGCCGGGTTCATTCTCCGTATACCAGATCACCGCTTCTTTCCATTCATCAGGCAGTTCGGCACCCTGCTCAGCGCACTGTCTGATCTCCTCGGCCAGATGCCCGAGAGTGCTTCCCGGAGTCTGGATAAGATCGCCGCCGCTGCCGGCTCCCTCTCCCGCTTCGCTGAGGATATCGCGGTTTACTCTGATGCCGCGGAAAACTTCACGTATCTTTTCGAATACTGTGGAAGAGCGCACCTGTTTGCCGTCCTTGTCCGAAACCGAACAGCTTACATACAGATATTCCGCGGCTTTGGAGATATTCTTGTATATCGCCAGGTTTTCCTCCTGGATCCTCAGGCTCTCGAGCCTGCATATTTCAATGCCGGCCGCCGCGAGCTCGAGTTTCTCATCCTCGTTAAGGATGCCGCTGTCGGATACTCCGGCCGGCAGCACGCCCTCGTTGGCGCCGAGAACTATGATGGCCTTTTTCGGACCAGTACGCGTCCTCTGCATCGTGCCCATTATCAGTCCGTCGGCAGAAGGCGGCAGGACGCCTATCTCCGCAGCTTCCAGTCCCGACCTGAACAGATCGGTGAAATTTTTCTTCGATATCCTTTCATTGCCGATGATCTCGTTGAGCTGGTCGAAAATATCTATCATCACATTCCAGACCTGCGCCGCCTGCTCCGCGGCTTCGAGATGTCCCTCGTCTATCTGTCTCTGCATGAGCTCTCCGAGCCTGTCCGGGATCCCCGCAGTTTCGGTCAGATATGCATACATCACCGCTATCTTTTCGGAGACTGTCTTCTCTCCGGTGAAATCCTCATTGAATTTTATTATCGGCTCGATGACTGCCGCCCTCGCTTCATTGAGTTCTGTCAGATCTTCCTCGTCCCCGCCCTTGACGAAATCATTTTTCCATTTCGTTCCGCGGATAAAATAACGTTCCGCGTAATTTTCCAGCCCGCAGATCATACCGGGTTCCATGTCGGTGAGACCGCTCTTGAGAAGGGTGAGCACATCTTCGCGCCTGTATCCCCGGCTGATGATATCGAGCAGCGCCGTAACGTAGCTGACCGCCGGGCTGGACATTATCCCCCGTTTTTCATCCATGAAAAGATCGATCCCGTACCGGGCGAATACGCGTCTGGCGATACGTCCGCGCACCTCGAGATCATTGCATATTACTGCAATATCTCTGTACCTCAGCCCGCGTCTGCACACGAGGTCGCGCACTTTCACAGCTGCGGTCTCAGCCTCCGCATAAAAATTTGCGGCCTTCACGAGGGTGATTTCCTTTTCCGCCTCTGCCGCTTCCTCCGTCGGTCCTTCGCCGGCATCCATTATCATCTTGTCCGCAGGCACGGAGAAAATATTTTTTTCGAGGAACGCAAGATAAGGCGCCCGCTCCGCCGCATACTTTTCTTCATCTATTTTGACTGGTTCGGAATATCCGGTCCCCGACGCCTCCGCTGACTCGGTCAGCTTCTCAGCCATCAGGGTGCCTATCCTGAATATCTCGTCATCGTGCCCGCCTCTGCTCCAGGTGAGAACTACATTTACATCTGCAGCTGTCTCAATGAGCCTGCCGATCACTTCAAGATTTTTCGGCGTAAAATAATCGAAGCCGTAGATCCAGACAGTGCTCCCGCGCACCAGCGCGGAATCCGGTATTTTTGACGCAAACAGGGTTATGTAGTCTTCAGTGTCCACGTATTTGCCGTCGATCTGTCTCTCGTACTCCGTGAATATTTTCTGAATATCCTCAAGCTTCCGATGCAGGAATGTATTCCCGGGAGATGCGGATATTACTGCTGCGAGATCTTCCGGCGACGTGCTGTACTGTTTCAGTTCCGAAATGAAATCGTTCGTCATGGAGATAAAATCCGTATTGTTTTTATAACCGCCGAACACCCTGAGTTTTTCATCCTCTTCACCGATGATTTTCGTCAGGAGCATATGGCGTCCCTGCTTATCGATCATCCGGCGCCTGCCGCCTCCGCATTCACTGAGGACACGGCTCCCGAGACGGCTTATACTGAGGACTTCGATATCGAGAAGTCCTTTTTTCTGCAAATAAAAAAGGGCATCCCGCTCGGCCTGAAGAGTAAACTGATCAGGTACCAGCAGTATCGTTCTGCCCTTTATGTTATCAAATATAAATTTATCTTTATTGACGCTTTCGCGGCCGTAATAAATATGCAGCATGGCAGTTTCCTTTCATTAAGAATATACTACCATATTACTATATGAAATCACGGAATATGTCCGAAACTTTTTCTATTTTATTCGCTTTCCAGCAGTTGCGTCCGCAAAGTATCAGTCCGTTGTCCATATCCCCGCGCGCCGTCCTGAGTGCGGCCTCCGTTACCGACAGCGGCGTTCCGCCGTTTTCCAGCGATCTCACATAGTCGTTCCTGATTGCCCAGCACGGTTTTTCGCCCGGCACGGCTACCAGCGCAATATCAGATTCTCCGGCAGCGATGTACGCCTGCTTGAAAGCCTCATCGGCATCACATTCCTCGGTAGTGACGAACCGCGTCCCTATCTGGATGCCGTCGGCCCCGTACGCGAAAGCCTTTTTCGCATCGTCTCTTGTGTAGATGCCTCCGCCCACTATCAGCGGGCAGTTCCCGAGCTGCGATATCTCTTCTTTGACTTCAACGAGATTGGCATAAAAATCCTCACGCGCCCGGTCGATTTTCTCCGTCTTGTATCCCAGAGTCCCTCCGGCATAAGGCCCCTCGAAAATAAAGGCATCCGGCGTGCGTCCGTGTTTTTTCTGCCAGTTCTTGATGATTACTCTCGCGCCTCTCGGAGATGAAATGATCGGTATCAGCGCAATGTGCCGGTCGCCCACGATCCCCGGCAGCGATGTCGGTATCCCCGCACCGCTGATGATGATCCTTGCTCCGGCCTCGATCGCGGCTTCGACATATTCGCTGTAATGATCCATCGTGTAAGGTATATTCACGGCAACAGGTCCCGGCGTTCCGACGGCGGATATCCGCAGCGCTTTCTGCACCTCGGCTTTCAGCGCCCTGAGGTTCGACCTCACCGGACGCTTCGCATATTCGGGATCCCCGTAACCGCATTCCGTGGCGGCAACGCATCCCACGCCGCCTTCTCTTGCCACTTCTCCGGCGAGTCCGCCCAGCGACACTCCGACACCCATTCCGCCCTGGAATATCGGAACGGGAATGACTATATCCCTGATCCTCAGCGGCGCCAGTTTGTAATCGTTCACATCGCGGACCGGCGGTATCCTCTGCATGGAAACAAATTCATTTATGCTTTCCAGCGAGCGCACGAATGTGTCTATCTCTTCCGGCGACAGCATGGATACGGCCTCATTGATCAGCTTCGCATGATATTCCTCATGCTCGGCAACGGCCGCGCGCCCTGCCTGCGTCAGCCTGACTTTAACGATGCGTTTGTCCTCCGGCGTGCGGAATCTCTCGACATATCCCTTTTTAACCAGGTGACTGACCGCTGTGGTCAGGGTACTTACGGATATTTTGAGAATGGCCGCGACCTGACTCATCGTCTTCGACCGCTCGGCGCTTCCGACCGCCATATGCTCTCCGCCTATCGCGGCCAGCGTGTGCATTTCCGTCATCGACAGATTATGTTTTCCGGATCCGTTCAGAGCCTTTTCCTCCATCTTGAGGACGACATTGAATAAATTCACCAATATCTCATCGATGCGTTCTACTTGATTCATACTTTGTTCTCCTTATGCGTCGAACATAAACGAGATCTCGCACTCGCACGCGAGCTGATCTCCCACATATGCCCTGCCGACGCCCTTTCCGGCGCGCGATCTGAGATGTACGAGTTCTACTTCCAGTCTGAGATCGTCGCCCGGAACGACTTTATGCCTGAACTTGGCATTCCTGATACCGGAGAAGAAAGCGATCTTCCCCTTGTTTTCCGGCAGCGAAAGCGCCGCGACAGCACCTGCCTGGGCGATGGTCTCCACTATCAGGACCCCCGGCATTACCGGTTCCTGCGGAAAATGCCCTTTGAAGTAATATTCGTCTGCACTCACATGTTTGATCGCCGTCACGGTTTTCCCCGGCTCCATCTCGACTATCTCGTCGATGAGCAGAAACGGGTCTCTGTGCGGTAATATTTCTTTTATCTGTTCTTTGTCCATCAGCATGGTATTTCTCCTGTCATGAAACTGTTCTGTGTTCAAAAAAGGGCCGCACGTTCCTGCGGCCCTTCCGTGATTTTCTTTTATTTCTCTTTCTTTCCGCCCAGGAAAAGCAGCGCAAGAGGAGTTGTTATAAGCGCCAGTGCGGCAAGTCCGTGCTTCTTCTTTTTCTTTTTATCCTCACCGAGACTTGTTACGGTCTCATGTGTCGAAGTAGTCTCTGACATTGCTTTTTTGGCATCCTTCTTGTCGTATTTTGCTTTCTTGCGGTCCTTCTTCGCGGCTTTGGCGGCCTTAGCAGCCTTCTTAGCCTCTTTGCGGCTCACCTTTTCTGCCTTCTTCTTGGCCTTGTAATCAGCCTCCGCTGCGGCAAATGCCTCTGCGGAATAAAGGATATCCGGATCAGGTCTGTCCTCGGAAAGATCAGGCATATATGCCTCGTTCTCCTCGGCCATCTCTTCTTCTATCTCCGCTTCCTTCTTCAGGGATCTGGCCCTGGCTGCGGCTTCCTGCGCCTTCAGCGCCGCCAGCTCGCTTATCTCCTGAGCTCTGCCCGCGGCGATCCTCGCTCTTTCAGAAGCGGCATCCCCGGCAGTCTTCGCAAATTCCCTGGCGTCATCCGCAAAATCTCTCGCATCGCTGAGATAGGCTTCCTTGTTCTTTTTAGCCTGCTCGATGTACGGCTTCGCGGCTTTCTTCGCCTTCTTCACGTACGGCTTCGCCGCCTTTTTAGCCTCGCTGTGCTTCTTGTCCGCGAGCTTCTTCGCGTCATCAGCCAGTTCTCTGGCGTCCTTTACCAGCGGTTTAGCTTCTTTTTTGGCCTTCTTTACATATGGCTTTGCTGTCTTCTTCAGCTGATCCACATAAGGACCTGCCGCCGCAGCGGCATCGCTGAACTTCGCACTCGCATAGTCCTTTGCGTCGTAAGCAAAATCCACAGCGCCGTCTTTAATATCGGCAGCTTTATTCGCAGCTTCTGATATCCTGGAGTTGCGCATTGCTTTCAGGCGCTTCGCCTCAAAGTCATCATTAACCGCCGTCAATGTGCGGTTTGCCCATCCTGTTACATTTCTGTTGTTCCAATTGCTCATTTTAAGCTCCTCCTTATCCGCCCTTTTTTTTGCTGCGATCTCCCCGAACGTATATATTCTTATTTTACTCCGCGAACTTCTTAATTACAATACTGCCGTTATGTCCGCCGAATCCGAATGAGTTCGACATCACGCATTTCAGTTCCTGACTGCGTCCCTCGTTCGGTACATAGTCCAGGTCGCACTTCGGGTCAGGCACTCTGAGATTTATCGTCGGCGGAATGAATCCGTCGTTGATAGCCTGCACGCAGAATATGCCTTCAATGGCTCCCGCTGCGCCGAGAAGATGTCCTGTCATGCTCTTAGTCGAGCTTACAGGCACCTTTGTATCCTCGCCGAAGACCATCTTGATCGCCTTTGTTTCGAACTCGTCGTTGTACGGCGTGCCCGTCCCGTGCGCATTGATATAATCTATATCCTCTGAAGATATCCCTGCTTCGTCGAGCGCCAGCTGCATGCAGTTCGCCGCGCCGCTCCCGTCAGGTTCCGGCATGGTCACATGATATGCGTCACAGGTCGATCCGTATCCGACTAATTCTGCGTAGATGTGCGCGCCTCTTTCCAGAGCATGCTCCAGTTCTTCCAGAACGATGAATCCTGCGCCCTCGCCCATGATGAAGCCGTCTCTTTCCGCATCGAACGGCGTTGAGCATCTGTCTTTGTCAGTACTGGTCGACGTGGCCTTCATCGTACCGAATCCCGCAAAGCAGGCAGGTGCGAAAGCAGCTTCCGCGCCGCCGGCAATGATGACGTCGCTGTATCCGTCCTTGATATTTCTGAATGCTTCGCCTATCGCCTGTGTTCCGGCTGCACATGCAGTAACAACTCCGATGCACGGTCCCTTGGCGGCAAATTCTATCGCGATGTTGCCGGCTATGAGATTCGAGATCGTCATAGGTATCATCAGAGCCGATACATGCTTGCAGTCCTGCCTGCTCTCCGCTTTTCTGATCTGCCCTTCAAGAGTCTGGATGCCGCCGATGCCCGATCCGCCGTAAACTCCGAATCTCATCGGTTCAACATTTTCTCCGCTTACGATACCGCTGTCGGCAACAGCTTCATGTGCGGCAGCGATCGCGAACTGCGAAGTAGGGTCCAGTCTCTTCGCCGCTCTCTTGTCCGGGAACTCGAAGTCTTTGACTTCTCCGCCCATGACACATTTCTGATCCTCCAGGTCAAAATGCGTGATCCTGTCGATCCCGTTGACGCCCTTCTTGATGTTCTCCCATGATTCTCCCGCTGTGTTTCCGACCGGAGTGACCGCACCCATACCGGTAATAACTACTCTCTTCATTTTTATTTTCTCCTCGTTTTATTGAAATCTATTTTGATATCTGATAGTCTGCCGCGTCCGCTCAGCAGATGAGCCCGCCGTCGACAGCTATGACCTGACCTGTCACGTACGAAGCAAGATCACTCGCCAGGAACAGCGCCGCTCCCGCCACGTCATCCGGCGTTCCCATGCGTCCGAGCCCGATGCTCTCCGCCGCCTTCGCCTTCTGGTCGTCTGTCAGCACCGCCGTCATATCCGTTGCGATAAATCCCGGAGCAATGGCATTTACAGTAATGCCTCTTCTGCCCAGTTCTTTCGCTGCGCTGAGCGTCATGCCTATCACGCCGGCTTTCGACGCGCTGTAATTCACCTGCGCAGGATTGCCTTTCACGCCTGCTATCGACGACATATTGATTATGCGTCCGCTGCGCTGCTTCATCATGACCTTTGCCGCAGCCTTCATGAAGCTGAAACTCCCGACGAGATTTATGTCTATTACTCTGGCAAAATCCTCGGTGCTCATGCGCGCCAGCAGCTTGTCATCCGTGATCCCCGCATTGTTGACCAGTATGTCCACCGAACCGAACTCTTCCCTGGCCTTCGCCACAGCACCTTCCGCCGTCTGCGGATCCGCGACGTCTCCCTTGAACAGCAGTACTTTGGTACCGTACCGGCCCAGCTCCTCCGCGGCTCTTTCAGCCTGCTCGTCATTACTTCTATATACAATGAGCACATTCGCTCCGTTCTCGCAGAACTTCCCGGCAATGCTCCTGCCTATTCCTCTGTCTCCGCCGGTTATAACCGCGGATTTTCCTTTTAACATTCTGTCTCCTTCCGCCCGTCTGTCTAGCAGCCGAGCATTTCACACAGCGAATCGATCGTCTGCTCCAGGCTCTTTCTGTCTTCGACATGCAGCGGTACTGCATCCTTCGTGATCTTTTTGATCAGCGATGAAAGCGTCTTTCCCGGACCGATCTCGATAATGACCTCCGCGCCGTCGGCTGTCATGTTTTCAATGATCTCCTGCCAGTACACCGGACTCATCGCCTGCTTCGCCATTACTGCGGCCAGGTAATCCGCCACCGCGGCGTCGTCACCCTTGTCACCTTCAAAGCCTTCCATAATATCTTCGGCAGTAATGTCGGAGTATATTTTCCCCTCAGGCAGTTTCAGTTCCGCTTCTCTGAGGATCGGCAGCAGCTTTTCCGCGGCAGGCTTCATGAGCGCGCAGTGGAACGCCGTGCTTACCGGCAGCGGTATCGCCTTGATCTTATTCGCCCCGGCGACTTCCGCGAACGATTCGAGCGCTTCTTTTTCACCGGCCACGACTGTCTGCGTCGGCGAGTTGAAGTTGACCGCTTCGAGCACACGCCCTCCGGCCGCCTCTTCTACCGCCGCGAGCACCGCTTCTCTTTTTCCGAGAGCCGCCGTCATGCCGCTGATATTCTCGCCCGCTTCGTTCTGTCCGGCCTTCTGCATGAACACGCCTCTGTTCTGCACGATTTTCAGGCCCTTGCCTATCTCGTCGATCGCTCCCATGGATGTCAGCGCCGCATATTCTCCGAGGCTGAATCCCGACACGCCCACGAGTTCAAGCTTGTCCGCTATCCCGGCATTTTCCGCCGCTTCTTTGAAAGCCTCGTACGCCGCCATCGTGACGGTATATATTGTAGGCTGCGTGATCCGCGTCTGCCTCAGTTCTTCTTCGGTACCGCGGAAGCACCAGTTTTTGATTTCTTCTCCTGCATCATCAAACACCTGACGGGATGCCTCGTAATTTTCATAAAGGTCATGCCCCATACCGGGATACTGAGCTCCCTGTCCGGCAAATACAATTCCGATTTTCATTGATTTCCTCCTGTCGACTGCTCAATGCCTACTATTTATTGCTTTTGAGACATATGTCCGCCCTGTCCTCGTAGATCTTCGCGCCCTCGCTGAAGAGTTCTCTGATGATCTCCGCCGCAGGCTGTTCTTTCTTCACGAGTCCTGCCACCTGGCCGCTCATGACCGAGCCGTTCTGGACGTCGCCGTCGCGCACCGCGGCAGCAAGTGTACCCGTGCACAGTTCGTTTATTTCGTCTTCCGATCCGCCCGTTGCTTCGAGCTTCAGTACTTTTCTCGTCAGTTTGTTCCTGAGACATCTGACCGGATGTCCGGTGCTGCGGCCCGTAGCTGTCGTCGAGGTATCCTTCGCTGCCAGTATGGCATCCTTGTAAGCCTGTGCCACACCGCATTCATATGCCGACAGAAATCTTGTCCCGACCTGCACGCCTTTTGCTCCGAGCATGAACGCTGCGGCAACACCGCGTCCGTCCGCAACTCCGCCCGCGCACAGCACAGGGATACTTACTGCATCCACAACCTGCGGCGTCAGCGCCATCGTCGTGATCTCGCCGATATGTCCGCCCGCTTCAGTGCCTTCCGCCACAACGGCGTCAGCGCCTTCGCGCTCCATCCTTACTGCCAGCGCGACCGATGCGACCACCGGGATCACTTTGACTCCCGCCTCTTTGAGACGCGCCATATATTTTCCCGGATTGCCGGCGCCCGTTGTCACTACATGGACTTTTTCCTCGCAGACCACGTCCACGAGTTCGTCGATGTTCGGCGCAAGCAGCATGAGATTGACCCCGAACGGTTTCTGTGTGAGCGAACGCGCCTTCGCGATCTGCCCTCTCAGCCACTCGGCCGTCTCCCCGCCCGAAGCGATTATTCCGAGGCCGCCGCCTTCACTGACTGCAGCCGCAAGCTGCGCATCTGCTATACGGGCCATAGCGCCCTGGATTATAGGGTATTCAGTTCCCAAAACTTCACATACATTAAGCATTATTTCTTTCCCCTTGTAAAATTACTTTGATTATCAAACTAATTAATTATACTCAATGGCCGGCCGATAGTCAATATTTAATAGTCGGAGCGCCGTAAAGCTCCGCGCGGCCAGGTCTCTGATACAGGCGTCCCGACAGTGCTGCGGACATCAATAACCCGCGAATGCCGATACCCTGCGCGGAGGTATCCCCTGATACAGGCGTCCCGACAGTCTATCGCTTCATAAGCTGCTCGAGATAAGAAACCGTTGTCGCATTCTCCTGCGGTATCATCAGAACATCAAGCATCTGGTGCAGATTAGCGCGCGCGGCTCCGACTCCTTTCTGTCCGGCTACCATTATTTCGATTTCCAGAAATCTGCCGAGTCCATCTACCTCATCCAGGCACAGCGTCATCGCATGCTTTGTCACCGGATTCCAGTTTCTGTCGAGTGCAGGATCCTGCAGCAGATCACGGTTCCAGTACTGTTCCCTCGTCTTGCTCACCGTGAACACCGGCTCATACCCCAGCGCGCGGAAAACTGCTTCCGCGGTTTCACCGGAGCCGATGTCTGTCTGGAGCTCCGTCCTGGTCATTGAACTCATATCCTGTTTTGGTCCTTTATATGTAATGAACGACTGCGTCCCGCCGTCTTCATATGTGACCGTCCGCACGCGAAGCGCTTCATCTGTTTTTCGGAAATCACGCCCGCAGGCGGCTGCCTTTTCTCCACCGACTGTCGGGCTTTCGTCTTCCCTGCCCGCCGGGCTGCCGTTTTCTCCGCTCACAGGGCTTCCGCTTCCCCCGACTGCCGTGTTTCCGCTTTGCACGCCGGCAGCCGCAGCGCCGTTGAAATAAACATCGGTCTCGCGCTTCTTCGCCTTGAAAGTAAAGCCCAGGCGCCGTATTCTCTCGCGCAGTTCATCCATATCGATCCCGTCAAGGGATGCTTTCAGTTCTGATTCTATCATGGCAAATTTCTCCTTTATCATCACTCTTATACCGCCTATCCTACAATGTTTCAGCCGGCACTTCAAGCACCGGGCAGGGGATCTGTGCGGATCCGGACCTTCGGGCATGATACACGGATCCGTACCATATTTCGTGGTGCAATTTTTTCGTTTTCGATAACATGCACCACGTTTTACCGGGCTGCAGCGGTTGAGGGAACGCTCAACAGGCAAATTCACTCCTGCTCCGGCAGCCGAAGCCCGCAACCGTTGAAAATGGTGGTGCAGATTTCGGTTTTTCGTGAATCGGCACCACCATTTCATATTGCCGCGATCATCAGCGCGCCGGAGACTGGTTTGCGTTCCGGTCACCCCATATCCGCGCCCGAAACCAGACGCGTCCATGGCTCTGCTCCGGCAGCACCCGGGCGCGGATGTAAACGGCGCGCATTATGACACAAAATAAATGATTCACATGTGCATTGCATGGTATATTATGAGCATAGGACATTTCCCCCAGCAACGGAGAAAATATCATGAAAAAGAGAATGTTTTTAGCAGCGGCCATGGCAGTAATGTTTGTGTTCACTTCGGTGATTCTTACAGGCTGTTCCGGCGGCTCGAACGATATCGACAAGGAAAGTTCGGTATCGCAGGTCTTCCATGTTATCGACACGAAAGATCTCAACGGCGGCAGATTCGATGCCGACAACTATTCGAAATACAAGGTCACCATGATCAACACGTGGGCGACCTGGTGCAGCGCGTGTGTAAGCGAAATGCCGGACATCGGAAAACTGGCGAAGTATTACAGCAAGAACGGCAATGACGTGCAGATCATCGGTCTGCTCACCCAGACAAACCGCGCGACGGGCATACTGCTCAAGGGCATTACTGACTCGGAACGGACGAAAGCCGAAAAGATCATCAGTGACACAGGTGCGGATTACACGCATATTCTTGTGAGCGAAAATCTCAGTTCAGTTTTATCGAGTGAGCTCAATGTCTTTCCGACAACCTTCTTCGTCAACAGCGAAGGCTACCTGATCGGCGATCCTGTGCAGGGCAGCCACAGCGAAGATGAATGGAAGTCGATCATCAAGGAGAAACTGGCGGCGGTCGAGTAATATTGCGGCGGCACGTCAAGGCGTTATTCGGCGGCGTTATTTTGAGTCGTTATTCTGAGGCATTATTTTGAAGGCGGTGTTTCAATGGAATTTCTGAAACGGAACAAAGCGGCAGCGGCGGCTCTTGCCGCGGCGGCGGTACTGATCATTGCCGGGACGATGAACGGCGAACCCGGCGTTGTTTTCGTGAAGGCGATACGCATCTGCCTCGAATGCATCGGCATAGGATAGGACAGCGTTATGGGAAAGAAAAGACTAATTTTCCAGGCGCTGTTCGCGGCGCTTTCAAACGGATATGTCAGCGGCTGGCTCCAGGGAACAATATACCAGGGGACCTCGAAAAAACTCTGCGTGCCGGGCCTCAGCTGCTATTCATGTCCGGGAGCTCTCGGAGCATGCCCCATCGGTGCGCTTCAGGCGGTCCTCTCGGACCGTTCATATAATATCTCGCTGTATGTCGCCGGCCTGCTGACGGCGTTCGGCGCATTCTTCGGCCGGACAGTCTGCGGCTGGATGTGTCCGTTCGGCCTGGTACAGGATCTCCTGCACCGTATCCCGTTCGGCAGAAAAATACGGGCCCTGCGCGGCGAGAAACATCTGCGGAAAATCAAATACATCGTACTGGCATTACTGGTAATACTCATGCCTGCGTTAATTACCGGCGCGGCCGGGGGAACACCGTGGTTCTGCAAACTCGTCTGTCCCTCGGGCACACTTTTTGCGGGCATTCCGCTTATTGCCGCGAACCCGGGACTCCGCGGCGCCGTCGGATTTCTGTTCTCCTGGAAGATGCTCGTGCTGGCAGTAATAATCATTTTGTCGATCATTATTTACCGGCCGTTCTGCAGGTATCTCTGTCCCCTCGGCGCGGTATACAGCTTCTTCAATCCCATCGCGCTCTACAGATATGAGGTCGACAGCGAAAAATGCACGGGCTGCGGAAAATGCCAGCGCGTCTGCAAATTAGATATACCTGTTTTTGAAAAACCGAACAGCGGCGAATGCATCAGGTGCGGTGAATGCATAAGGGCATGTCCGGAGCAGGCGATCTGTTCCACACTGGAAAAATACCGCCGCGCTGAAGACCGTCCGCAGGAAAAATAACTTCGGCATAAAAATCCGGCGCCGAAAAAAATACCGCGCCGCAAAAATTGCCGCGCCGCAAAAATTGCCGCGCCGCAAAAAAGATCCGCCGCAGGAAACGCATATGCCGGTCGCACACATCCGCAAACTGCGTTATAATATTCGCGGAGGTCATGCTATGGAAACTATTACCAGGGTCCCTTTTGAGATCCCTTTTTATACGCAGAAAGTTACTGAAGATACTTACAGAGAAATGGGCTTCGCGAATATGCAGGACGCCGCATTCTGGGCGGGACGCTGCTGCGGCATTGCTTCGCTGAGGATGGTCGTGGACGGCATCAGGGCGAAACGCGGCGAGGGAAGCTGCGGATCGCTCGGGGAAATGATCCATCTCGGGCTGGAACGCGGAGCTTATTTGTGGAAAGATGATACAGGCTGGATACACCGCGGGCTGACGGATATTGCCGCGGAATACGGCGTGCACGGAGAGACGGCGCGCGGGATCACGGCTGAAGACGTCGCGGCGGAAATCGAAGCGGGACATCCGTGCATCGTCTCCGTTACCGTATGTTTTGCCGGCGGTGAATACTGGAAAGGCCAGCCGCTGACGCCGGGAGGTCATCTCGTTGTTGCACTGGGGACAGTGAGAGAAGACGGAAAACTCACAGGATTTATATGCCATCATCCGGGTTCCCTCGAGTGGATCAATGCGCCTGAATGCAAAGTGAGCCTCGAAAGATTCGAGGCGTCATTCTCAGGCAATACTATGATTTTTTATGAATAGAACATCTTATTCGAGTACGGCCCCGCAGTTCTGACAGAACAGCGCATCGGGCCTGTTTATTGTACCGCAGTAAGGACATTCGTACGCGCGTGCCGCTTCTTCAAGCAGCTCATCCGCGTCAACGTCGGGGCCGACAGGCATTGCCGCATCAAGAGCATCATCCGGACGCAGCTCACCGCCGCAGTTCTGGCAGAATAAAGCGTCGGGACGGTTGACCGTTCCGCACTCCGGGCATATCCCCTGTATAGGCAGCATCGGCTCTTCTTCCTCGAGCTCTTCTCCGCATATCATGCAGAACAGCGCGTCGGGGCGATTTTCAGTTCCGCAGTTTTGGCATTTCATCTGATCACTTCCGTTTCGTTTATCGCTTAGGGCATCGGCGCCCGCGCCGCAGCCACATCTATTATATGCATAAATGCACCGCCCCACAAGTGCCGGCAGATCAGAACGCGGCGTACGTGAACTGCGGCGCCGTCAGCATCCCGGCAAAGATCATGTACGCATAAATGATGAGCATCAGAACAAAGAACGCGGCGGTATATATGATAAATTCCCGGTCTATCGCGCCTTTAGCGTTCTTTAATAAATTTGTAAACCGCTTCATCTATTTTCAGCCATCCTTTCGCCGCGGGGTGCACGGTATCCATGAAAAAACCTTTTGTGTAGGAATATTTATACAGGTCGGTGACCTGCGTGTTTTTATACTGTTCCGCCAGCTTCCTGATTTTCGGTATACAGGCCCGGCGCTGCGCTTTCGGAAAGCCGGCATAGTCGAACCAGTAGCCGTTCATCGGCAGTATCACGATCTGCACCTTCATATTCTCAGCCTGGCAAACATCGAGGAAAAGTTTGAGATCCCCGTACTCCGGCGAATATGCATAGCTCATTTTCGCTTCTGTGCCGCGCTTCTTTTCCATGATCGGCCTCACTTTTGTTCGGTAAAGTTCATCCGACATGAAGAACTTATTATGCGACGTCCGTGCAAACTGCGCGTCTGCCAGGGCGGAGAGCGTATTCCAGTCCGGTCCGTCCGGTCTGGCGGCGGCTTCGGCCGCCATTCTGGCTTCACGTCTTGCTTCTTCCTTCGACAGCTTCGACCGCCTGCGGACATTCTCTTTTATCTCAGATTTTTTCTGCTGGTGCATCTGCCACGCCACATGCACCGTCATCGCTTCCTGCTGCCTCAGGAAGACACTTCTCAGACTGTAGAAAGCCATGTCGGTCATTCTCGCGTCGTTCGTCAGGAATATCCTGTCATACATTTTCACACGGGCGCGCATTGCCTGATCCGAACTCAGAAGTTTCACGGTCCGCGCTGCGATCTGCTTTCTGACCGAAAGCGGGATATTGGTGTTTTTAAGCATGCCGACATATTCCGTCTCGGAAAATCTTACTGCGAAAGCGCTTTTATGAGCCGCGACTCCCAGCGGATTGAACCATGACGGAGAAACCATAAGTATTACCTTCTTTGATTTGAGTTTCGGGCCTACTGCAGCAAGAGCCGTCGCGTGAGACAGGCTCTGGTTGTATGAACTGCCGATGCACATAGCGTCTATCCCCTGTTTCTTCAGTACTTTGGCCGGGAATGTCGGCGTATGCGCGCCGTGATGGAATTCCGATGATCCCATGAAAAGAACAGTATCGTCCCTGATGTTTTCAGATATTGCGCTGTACGAGGTATCCTTGTAATTGTTCATCCACGTTCCGAACCTGTGGTTCTTCATGCTGATGCTCCCCGCAAACGCGGCATTCACGATCAGAATTGTGACCATAAACAAAGCGAACGCCGTAAAAAAAGCCGCTATCTTTTTCATTCCAAAAATTATTACAGGTTCTGTTCCTCAAGTCTCTTTTTGACCTGCGCAATGACCTTGTTAGGAGTGTTCATTTCTTCCCTGGTGTATTCCGACGGCGACATGATCGCGCCGAATTCTTCCTCCACCCACACGAGGAGCTCCGTCCAGTCGAGTGAATCCATCAGGTCCTCTTCCATCAGATCGATGTCCGGATTTTCTTTAACGATCTCATCTCCGCAGATATCTGCCAGCATATCAAGTATTTTTTCTTCCATTGTCCTTTTCCTCCCTTACCACGATATGCCCAGGATCTTCGTGAACCTTCCGGAGAAGATAAAGAACCCGAACATTACCAGATTAAATGTTATGAACCAGCTGACCGCGATGTACCATTTTTCATCCTTATGCGCCCTGTGGAACTTCCGGCATTTTTTCTGGTAGATCTCTGTCAGCGCCAGCAGTACACCGTGGTACACGCCGTACATGATGTAATATATATCAAACCCGTGCCACACGCCCATTACTGTCATATTGACGATCAGTCCGAACGATGCGCCCGTGAGTTTGCTTTTGAACCATTTGCCTTTTATCGACCTCATCATCAGCCGTGAGAAAATAAAATCCCGGAACCAGTGCGAAAGGCTTATATGCCATCTGTCCCAGAAGTCTTTCATGTCGAGAGCCAGGAACGGCTTGTTGAAATTCTCCGGCGACCTGATCCCGTAAATATAGCTCATGCCCACCGCCATCAGCGTGTACCCGGCGAAATCGAAAAACAGATAGAATCCGTAGCAGTACATGTAAATCAGATGTGAGGTGAAAGTGCCTTTCAGGCCGTACCAGATCATCAACTGATAGATCAGCGATCCGGCGGCGAATTTATATGCCGCGCCCAGCACGATTTTAAAAAGCCCGGTCCCGACCATATCCAGATATTCCTGCCGCGGATGCACGGTCGTGAAATCCTCATGGAATCTCCGGCTCCTGTCGATAGGCCCCGACAGCACGCAGGGAAAAAACAGCAGGAAGTACACGAATTCGAACGGATCCACCTCTTTGATGATCATGTCGTATTCTTCGATGATCATCTGCACCGACTTGAATGTCATGTACGATATGCCCATGAATCCGAACAGCGAATGCCCCGTCAGCCCCGTGATCTTGAACACAGCGAGCGGCGCCACCGACAGGAAAATATACAGCCAGTACAGACCCCTGTTCCTGCCGTATTTCGCACATACTGCAAGATATGTTTTCACCAGCAGATACTGCAGCGCCACATACACCACCATCCACACGATCGCGGAAGGCCGCGACTTCATAGTAATGACGATGAAAAATATCGTCACGCAGAATCCGTATATGTTGATTGGTTTTTCCTTTACGCCGAATACCACGGCAGGCACGGCAAGCAGTCCGGCAACAATGAAAAAATATGTATCGCCGAAAAGCTGCATCAGAGACTTGCCTCCAGTTTTCTTCTGTCCGTTTTTCCGTTAGGTGTCATCGGCAGACTGTCGACGAAAACTATCTTCTTCGGCACCATATATTTCGGGAGCCGTTCGCGCAGCTCATTCCTGATCTTCTGCCTGTCCTCGAACGTCCCTTCAGCGCCTTCATCCGTGATGAACGCCGCCAGATTCTTTATCCGGTCGCCGTCTCTGTCCGGGATCACAGCCGCCGCCTTCACGCCGTCCAGTCCGAGCAGGTTCTGTTCGATATCGCCGAGCTCGATCCTGTAGCCATGGAATTTCACCTGGAAATCGATCCTGCCCCTGTAATAAAGCAGTCCGTCTTCGAAGTATCCCGAGTCGCCGGTGCGGTAACAGCGTCTTCCTTCTCCGTCCGTGTAAAATGCTTTGGCTGTTTTCTCCGGCTCGCGGAAATATCCCGTACTCAGCGTGTCGCCCGCAATGATTATTTCCCCGTCCTGAATGAATATATCCGTGCCCGGCTTCACCGCCCCGATAGGGAGCGCCCTGCCGGATGCAGTCATTGCCGCAGTAATAACAGTGCCCGTCACCGCGCAGGTGGATTCGGTCGGCCCGTAGGTGTTGATCACCAGTGCGTCGGGGAACCTCTCCGCCAGCCTTTTGGCCGTGCGCACGCTCAGAGTTTCTCCGCAGAACATGAACGCTTTCATCTTCGGCAGCAATGTCTGATCGAACGACTGATCCGCCAGACAGAGTTCCGCGAAAGAAGGCGTGGACACCCAGTATTCCAGTCCGCCCTCGCGCATATATTCCAGCATCAGGCTGTGATCGTTCTGCATCTTCTTCTCGATGCACCGCAGCGTTCCGCCGTTGGCAAGACAAGTATAGAGATCCATTACCGAGAGGTCGAAAGAGAACGGCGCCTGGTTCAGGAAAACTGCTCCGGCCTTTTCCTCTCTGCCCGTCCCGAGGTCCGATGTCCATTCGGCGAAATTGGAAACGTCCGCGTATGTGATCTGCACGCCTTTCGGTTTTCCGGTACTGCCTGACGTGAAGATAATGTAGAATACATCATCGGGCTTCACCCATGATTCTTGCCCCGCCGGCTCGCAGTTTTCAGCCGCGTTTCTTATTTCCTCAGGCCCCGCGATATGCATATCTTCCGGGAAGCCCGCGCACCCCGCGAAATCCTCTGTAGCAAGCATTACTGCATTCCCCACTGTCGAAACGATGTCGCAGATCCTCTCGTCCGCCATTGACGTGTCGACCGGACAATAAGCCCGCCCCGATTTCACGCAGGCCAGAAAGCACACAAGCATCAGCGGATCCTTGTGCCCGTACACCGCGACCGGTGTCTTGCTGTCATTAAGTTTTTCATTCAGCCATGAGGCCAGTCTGTCTGATTTGTCCCACAGATCGCCGTAGGTCATTTCTCCCCGCAGCGAGTGGACCGCGATGCGTTCCGGGAAATTCCCGGCCGCTTTTTCAATCCTGTCTAGTATCATATCTCATTCACATCCTTTGAACTTTGCTGATTATACCATACGAAAAACAGCTATTTGGCTTTATGTCAAAAGTGTTATCAAAATGTTATGATTTGTTTATTTATGTTAGAAATGGGGCCGGCAGCGATGCGTCAGCGGCAGTAATGGCCCGGGGGGATAACTGCCGATGCAGCGGCGTCAGCAGCAGCTGCGGTGACTGTGGCAGCGATGTGTCAGCAGCGGCGCGGGATCCGGTGCCGGCGACGAACAAACGCTTAAATCGGGAATTCATCGATCCGCCCGCAGCGGGGGGCTGGCAAACGTTGGAAAATGCGGCACACTTTCCGACTTTCCGGAAATTTGCGCCACACTTTTCCCTCTATTTACATATTTTACCAGCTATGGGGTAGGAAGGTGGTGCAGATTTCCGGCTTCCTCGGATTTGCACCACAATCCACTGGGCTGCAGCGGTTGAGCGGGCGCTCATCAGACATTTTCACCTCCGCTCCGTCAGCGAGGGGCCTCAAACGTTGAAAAAGGTGGTGCAAATCTTGACATCCTGCCAATCTGCACCACCTTTACTTCATTATTAATTTCTCGCCGGCCGCTTCTCATCAGAATCCCGGCAGGCCCCGGATCTCTTCCGGCAGGCCCCAAATTTTTTCCTTATTTGACTTCGCCGCAGGCCGCTTATTTGATCTCGTTGCCCGGGAACTGAGGTACTCCCTTGAGAGCCTCGTTGATTTCCTCATCCGTAGGGATGTAGTCCGTCATTTTTCCGTCATTGAATGCCTGATATGCGTACATGTCGAAGTATCCTGTTCCGGTGAGTCCGAATACGATATTCTTTTCCTCGCCGGTCTCCTTGCACTTGAGAGCTTCGTCTATTGCCGCTCTGATGGCGTGGCTGCTCTCCGGTGCCGGCAGAATTCCTTCGCAGCGGGCAAAATCTTCCGCCGCCTGGAATACCTCTGTCTGCTTGTAGCTTATCGGCTTGATCCTGCCCTGGTCGTAAAGCTCAGAAATGATCGAGCTCATGCCATGGTATCTCAGGCCGCCCGCGTGATCAGCCGACGGAATGAATCCGCTGCCGAGTGTATACATTTTGGCGAGCGGGCATACCTTGCCGGTGTCGCAGAAGTCGTATACGTACTGGCCTCTTGTCAGGCTCGGGCATGATGCCGGCTCAACGCCGATGAACTCGTAGTTCTTTTCGCCTCTCAGGTTTTCGCCCATGAACGGTGAAATGAGTCCGCCGAAGTTCGATCCGCCGCCCATGCAGCCGATGATGATATCAGGCTCGATGTTGTATTTTCTCAATGCGCTCTGTGTCTCGAGGCCGATGATGCTCTGATGCAGTAATACCTGGGAAAGCACGCTTCCGAGCACGTATCTGTAGCCGTCGCTCTTGACCGCTTCTTCCACGGCTTCGGAAATGGCGCAGCCGAGGCTTCCGGTCGTTCCCGGATGTTCCGCCAGGATCTTCTTGCCGACCTCTGTCGTCTCGGAAGGAGACGGTGTGACATTTGCTCCGTAAGTTCTCATTACTTCGCGGCGGAAAGGCTTCTGCTCATATGAAACCTTTACCATGAATACCTTGCAGTCCAGTCCGAAATATGCGCAGGCCATCGACAGCGCAGTTCCCCACTGGCCGGCTCCTGTCTCAGTAGTAACGCCTTTCAGGCCCTGCTCCTTCGCATAGTAAGCCTGAGCGATCGCCGAGTTCAGCTTGTGGCTGCCGCTCGTGTTGTTGCCCTCGAATTTGTAATAGATCTTGGCCGGTGTCTGCAGTTTTTCTTCGAGGCAGTAAGCCCTTACGAGAGGCGACGGTCTGTACATTTTGTAAAACTCGCGGATCTCTTCAGGAATGTCGATGTGTCTGTGGATCGTGTCGAGCTCCTGCTTTACGAGTTCCTTGCAGAAGATCGGTTCCAGCTCCTCAGCCGTAATAGGCTTCAGTGTTCCCGGATTGAGCAGCGGAGCCGGCTTTTTCTCCATATCGGCTCTGACGTTGTAATACTGAGTCGGCATTTCGTCCTCCGACAGGAAAATCTTATAAGGGATGTTTTCATTTGCACTTTTCATTTTGTTTTTCTCCTTTCGTTTTGCGCGGACAGGAGGTAAATAAAAAATACTCCTATCCCAGTACTATCTGCTGGGACAAGAGTCGATATCCTCTTGCGGTGCCACCCGGCTTGGCGCATTCACGCCCGCTCTGCGCATACAATCATATGCTCAATTTGTTCACGAAGTTTATTCTCCGTCTCACTTACTCGATCGCTCTTTCGGTTCGCCCTCGGGAGTCCATTCGGCTCTGCCTTTACATGCTGCCATCTCACCGCCGGCAGCTCTCTCCTATGCAAGCATCAGTGCTTACTTACCCTCCTTCAAAGGTTTGGCTATATTTATTTTTTATTATATTAACAAATTATCACAAATTTGTCCAGCCTTTTTTGTGATTTATTTCAAAAACTTGTTTGAAACGGCCGCACCTGTGATAAGCACAAGTGCAGCCGCCTCTTTATAATAATACTATTGAATTATTAGCTTAGATCACTGTCTTTTTTGTAATCGACAGTTTCGAAGTCTACCTGGTCGTACGGAACGACTTTCGTATGATTGACCTTCTTATATATCAGATACATTCCGATGAAGATAGGTATCAGTCCGTAGTTCGAAAGGAAATTGAACCACGAGAAATTGTTGCCCTGGAATATCCACATATTCGCGAACAAAATCAGGCATATCGTTACGACCATGGAAATGATCGGCGCGGCAGGGAAGAACTTCGATCTGTATTTCAATTTGCTTACATCTTTTCCCTGAGCCACATAAGCTCTTCTGAATCTGTAATGGCAGAGGCCGATCCCGAACCAGGCGAAGAATGTCGCCACGCCGGAGAGCGTTACCAGAACCACATATATTTGTCCCGACCCGATGAGGGACGAGAAGAAAGCAGTACACGCTATGAGCGTATTGAACAGCAGCGCGTTCATCGGCACCTGATGCTTATTGAGTTTTCCAAGTCCTTCAGGCGCTTTGCCTTCGCGCGCCATCGCGAACAGCATTCGCGTCGACGCGTACATGAGCGAGTTGCCTGCCGACAAAACGGACGTGAGTATTACTGCATTCATAAAGCTGGCGGCAAATGCCAGACCCGCACGGTAGAATACCACTGTGAACGGGCTGTAGGCGATATCCGTCGTGCTCGTCTTGAGCAGATTCGGATCATTGAACGGCACAAGGAAACTTATTACTATGATTGCGAAAACGTAAAACAAAAGTATGCGCCAGAAAACCGTCTTGATAGCCTTAGGAACGTTCTTCTCAGGATTTTCCGATTCACCCGCGGCGATGCCGACAAGCTCGGTGCCCGCGAAAGACCATCCTGCCAGGAACATTACTGTAAGCATTCCCGAGAAACCGCCGACAAACGGACCTGATTCGCCCGTAGCTGCATCATGCAGGAATATATTGCTGAACCCCGGAGACGACCCTCCGACGATGCCGAAGATCATCAGAACTCCGACTACCAGGAAGATAATTATCGTTGCCACCTTGATGCTCGCGAACCAGAATTCACTTTCCCCGTACACCTTTGAGGAAAAGGCGTTCAGCAGGAATATCAGCACTAGGAACAGCATGCTCCACAGGGTCGCGTTCGTGTCAGGCAGCCAGAATCTTACGATCATGGAACCCGCAACGAGTTCCGCTGTAACTGTCGAAACACTCATCAGCCAGTAGTTCCAGCCGAGCGTGAACCCCATTGCCGGATCCACATACCTTGTGGCATATGTCTCGAATGATCCGGAAAGAGGCAGTTCTGTCGCCATCTCCCCCAGAGACGACATCAGGAAATATACGATAACTCCCATTATGATATACGAGCAGACGGCGCCGCCCGGGCCGCTC
>JALCRY010000021.1 GCA_022652985.1 Eubacteriaceae bacterium
TTCGATCAAAGGGCCGTCATACAGGCTGAAAGAGAAGCATGAGTTTTTCCGTGATCAGTCTTCCAAATCATAGATTTTGTACATTATTATTTTCCACTTTTTGTACAAAATTAAATTGACATTTACAAACGCTTGCGCTATGCGCTCGCTCCTCCGTGATTCTGCCTGCGGCAGCATCACTACGCTGTCCCATTTTGCCCTGCGTCCTCCGCCGCCTTTCGCGGCGTTTTCCGCGCAAAATGTTCAGTCTTCTTCACCAACTTCGTTGGTTCGAATCCCACATCCCTTTCAGTCATGTGTAATCAAAAACTCCCAACAGTTACACTGTTGGGAGTATCGATTGCATGGTTGCGGGGGAAGGATTCGAACCAACGACCTCCGGGTTATGAGCCCGACGAGCTACCAACTGCTCCACCCCGCGATATCATCGCGTAAATGCTCTACGCTGTTAAGTTATGGTGCCGAAGACCGGGGTCGAACCGGTACGATCGGTAAGGATCGCGGGATTTTAAGTCCCGTGCGTCTGCCAATTCCGCCACTCCGGCATGTATGATTCGGTCTCGAACCGGAAAAAATATTCATCGGTGGCATAGTTACACGCCACCGATGTAATGATCTTGGCTCCAAGGGTGGGGCTCGAACCCACAGCCTATCGGTTAACAGCCGAGTGCTCCACCATTGAGCTACCTTGGAATGTAGACCGTTTCCAAATCAACGGCAGTATTTATTATACAAAAGATGGAGCATAATGTCAACCGTCTTTCACTATCTTTCGCTATTCATCTGCCTTAATATTTTCTTCGACCAGAGCTATCTTTTTCATGTACTTCGTATAGCTCGCTGTATTGCCCGTCCGGTCGTAAAGACTGCAGAGCTCGCGCATGGTTTCGATATGCGATGCGTTGAGCTGGAGCACCCTCTTGAAGCGTTCCTCCGCCTCAGATTCGAATCCGCTCCTGGAATAGGCAACACCAAGATAATAGTGCAGCGGCCACCATTTATCGAAATTGCTCCCCACGAATGTTGAGAGGATCTCGATCCCGCCGGCAAAACGTCCGGCTATTACTTCATTGCAGCCGCGCTCGATCAGGACCGGATCACGCAGTTCATGCACGCGGTCTCTGATCTCATCCTTGTCCTTGCCTGCAGGCGCGATCTTCAGGTACTCCTTCCAGGCCAGATCGGCTTTAGTATAAAGTCCCATATTAACATAGGCGTATCCCAGGTAATAATATGCCGGCGCGAATTTCGGATGCACCTGCGTCAGCAACTCGAAATAATCCATCGACTCCGCCTTGAAGCGTCCGACAGTCTCACCGTCCTCAGCTTCCGAAGCCTCCAGGTAAATATTCCTGCAGACTCGCGCGTAACCGTACATCGCATCCTGCATGCCGGGCTGAAGGCACAGCGCCGCCCTGTAATATATGCAGGCATCGTCGAAATGCCCGCCTTCCGCCGCCTCGGCTGCCGTCCGGATAAGATCATACTGATACTTGTCCGCGAACAGCCTGTTGATGCAGTCAGCGTATTTATCCGCAAACCGGAAATGAGGATCGCACCCCATTACAAAACTCATATCTTTCGCGAGCTCCTTCGGCGCGATCCCGGCGCCGCTTTTGAATTCCTCGAGAGCTTCGCTTCCGAGCGGGACCGGGACACCCGTCATGATGTCGCCGATCTTCGAGCGCGTCAGATAATCTTCAGAAAGCTCGACAAAAGCGTATTTATCGAGATAATTCCTGAAGTGCACTGCGACTCTGTCTTCTCTGTATTTTATATCGGCCTCTTCCTTCGGCCTCGTGACTTCTGCCATATACCGTCCCCTGTGATCATAACAAACGGAAGCGCTCGTCCTTCAGCATGCCGCTGTCGCTGAGCGCCGTCCTCAGCTTTTCCATCATTTCCTCCCTGTCGTCAGGCAGATCGCCGCGCAGAGAAAGATAATTCGACGCGTGATTGCTGCGGAACACGCATTTTTTCGTGACATTCGTATTTTTAAGAAGCAGTAATGTCTCGGCCACTACTTCCTCGGGCTGCAGCAGTTTGAATTTCCCCGACTTCACATCGTCACGCATAGGTGCGCCCGGTTCAAGCAGTAATGTCAGAAGCCCGACATACGTCGGCTGCATCGCACTGATCGCCTTGCCGGTCATTACTGCATGCTCCTCCCACATTTCTCTGCCGCCCAGACCGGATATGAACGTGACGGACGACTTGATGCCGGACGCCTCGATCTTCTGCACCGCCTCAATGTTCTGAGCGTTCGTCACGCCTTTGTCTATCATTGCCAGTACCTGGTCGCTTCCGGATTCCGCGCCCAGATAAACCATGCCGATGCCGGCATCACGCAGCTGCTCGAGTTCGGCCGGCGTTTTCATGAGAACGTCGCGCGTCGAACCATAGGTGCTGACCTGCTCGCATTCCGGGAACAGCTCTTTTATCCTGCTTAGCACTGTCATCAGCTTATCGTTGGCCAGGCAGAGCGCGTCACCGTCGCAGAGAAAAATCTTTTTCACATAGCTGTAATTCGCCCGCGCCCAGTCCAGGTCTGCGAGGACATCCTCCTGCGGGCGCAGCCTGAACTGCTTCGCTTTATACATGCTGCAGAACGTGCATCTGTTGTGCGAACATCCGACCGTCACCTGCAGAAGCAGACTGTATGCTTCGCTCGGCGGTCTGTAAATATCTCCAATATACTGCATGCTACATCCTTTCAGGTGCTTCCATACCGAGCAGTGCGAGGCAGTTTCTTATTGCTGTCCTGGCCGCCGCGACCATAGCTATCTTGGCCGTTTTTTCGTCTTCATTGTCCACGAGAATGTATTCGTCGTGATAGAACTTATTGAAAGCCTGCGCGATATCCACGGTGTGTCTTGTGACTATCGACGGCTCATATTTCCCGGCTGCTTCTATTACTACCTCAGGCAGTCTGTATATCAGCTTTGCCAGCTCGTACGCCGAATCGCCCGCGATGAATTCCGTATGAAGCGAATCCGCATTCACGGCTTTGGCCACAGCTTCTTCGCCGGCTTTCCTCAGTATACTGGAAGCCCTGGCGTATGTGTACTGCACATACGGTCCCGTTTCGCCGTCGAAGTTGAGGACTTTGTCCCATTTGAACACGTAGTCCTTTATCCTGTTGTTCGAAAGCTCCTGGAATATTACTGCGCCGATACCGACCTGACGAGCCGTATCGTCGATGTCATCTGTAACAACATTCTTTTCCTTTATTATTTCTTTCGTCTTTTCCACCGACTGTCTGAGGACGTCCTCCAGGAAGACGACTCTTCCCTGACGAGTCGAAAGTGTGACGACTTCTCCGTTTTCTTCCATGCTGACCATGCCGAAAGGAACATGCACGCAATCCTTCGCCCATTCGTATCCCATGAGTTCGACGATTTTGAACCACTGCTGGAAATGAAGATTCTGCTGCGAGGCCACGACATAGATGCACTTATCGAAGTCGTAAGTTTCTTTTCTGTAAAGAGCGGCCGCGATGTCTCGCGTAATGTACAGCGACGATCCGTCCGACTTTGTGATCAGCGCCGGCGTGAGTCCGTACTGTTCGAGGTGCACTATCTCCGCGCCCTGTGATTCTTCCAGCAGGCCCTTATCCTTCAGCTCCTGCACTACGGCAGGCATTTTATCCGAATAGAAGCTCTCTCCTGCATATGAATCGAATTCTATGCCCAGGAGATCGTAGACTTTATGGAATTCCTTGAGAGACTCCTCGCGGAACCATTTCCATATTTCGACTTCGGCTGCTTCGCCGTGTTCGAGCTTCGTGAATGTATCACGCGCTTCCTGTTCGAGAGAAGGATCTTTCTCCGCCTCTTCGTGGAACTTTGTATAGTACGAGAGAAGAGTTTTGATCGGCTCGCGCCTGACATCCTCTTCATTGCCCCAGTGTCTGTAGGCAGTGATCATCTTGCCGAACTGCGTCCCGTAATCGCCAAGATGATTGATCCGGACGGTATTGTATCCCAGGCTCGCGTATATCTTGTACAGAGAATTGCCGATAACTGTGCTTCTGATGTGGCCGATGTGGAACGGCTTGGCGATATTCGGCGAACTGTATTCTACGATGACTGTCCTGCCGCTGCCCAGATCGCTCTTCGCATAATCTTCTCCCCTGTCTTCGACTTCTCTGATGAGGGCACCGATAAATGCCTCGCGCGATATAAAAATATTGACATAGGCATTTACGTTCTCGACTCTGGCGAAAAGTCCGTTGCCGGATATCTTCTCTGCGATCTCAGCCGCTATGAGCGGCGGCGCCTTGTGATATTCTTTGGCGAGTCTGAAGCACGGGAATGCATAATCTCCCATCTTCTCATCCGCAGGCACTTCTATAAGCGCTTCGATATCTTCCTTGGTCAGGCCTGATGCGGCATCCTTGATTATGTCCGCTATCTTGCTTTTGTAATCAATCATCTATTCTCTCCTTCTCAGTAATGATCCTTATTCCGTGGTCGAGGAGTATCTTGGCAAACACTCCGTCGCCGCTGACAGTCGTGTGCGAGAACGTCCCGTCGTAGATCGTCCCGCATCCGCAGGAAGGGCTGTTGGATTTCAGTATTGCCCCTTCTATCTTTTCCTCCCTGACAAGCGCCTCGTCCAGGATGACTTTGTACGCGTTCTCCGCACCTGTTGTGAATGCATCTGTCAGATCCCTGCCGTCAGCGGTGAATACTCTTCCGTCTACGAGCTCGCACGGATCCCTCGGAGACAGAAGCCCCGCCAGAGTCTCCGGACATACAGCGCAGATGCTGTGTTCGGCAGCAAACTCCTTCACCCATGCGGTCGCATTGCTTCCGCCGTCATACTTGCAGTTCGTTCCGAGCAGACATGCACTTATTATATACATAATTACACCTTCTTTACTTTTTCATGGTCACGATGGTCACACCTTCGCCGCCTTCATTGTATCCTCCCTTGCGGAAACTTTCAACGCGCCGGCTTTTTTTCAGAAGATCATGTATCCCTTTTTTGAGGATGCCCTCGCCCCTGCCGTGTATTATCGTGACCGTCTCGACTCCCGCCATAAATACGTCGTCGAGATATTTCTCTACATTTACCAGCGCCTCGTCAAGATTCTGTCCCCTGACATCCACCTGTATCGGCACTGATTTTGCCTTTATCCTGTACATGTTCCCGTAGCTGGCGGAAGCATGCCGTTTTCTCGCTTCTTTTCCTTCCAGTATCAGCTTCAGATCTCCGGTATCCACTCTTACTTTGAGCGGTCCCACCTGGACGCTGACCTTTCCGCGGTCGTCAGGCAGAGAAATGATCTCTCCGTTCTCGTTCAGTGTCATGACCTTTACTCTGTCGCCTATCTTTATATCTTCAACGCTCACGGGATTATCGTTGACTTCCTTGATGAATTTCTCACGGTATCTCCCGGCGGCATCTTTTATCTTCTTCCTGTCGGCATCGAACTTTTTGTTCCTCTCGCCGAGGCTTTCTATCTTAGAAAGCTCCCGCAGATCCTCCTGGACCTCTTTCGATACCTCTTTGGCTTCCGAAATGATCTCGCGCGCCTGCCTCTTGGCATCATTCAGGATATTCTCCTGTTTTTCCTCGAGCGCACGCTGTTTCTTCTGCCATTCCTCCTGCTCTTTTTTCATGGCTATATTCAGCCTGATAGCTTCGTCGCGTTCTTCCTCCGCCAGCTTCCGGTCCTTGTCGATGGAGGCAATGACATCTTCAAATTCAATATCTCCCGTATCCATCAGCATCTTCGAGCGGTCTATCAGTTCTCCCGGCAGTCCGAGTTTTTTCGATATTTCGAACGCGTTGGATTTGCCCGGAAGTCCGATGGAAAGCTTGTATGTCGGAGATAATGTTTCGACATCGAACTCCATTGAGGCGTTTTCCACTCCGTCTTCGGTAAGCGCATACTTTTTGAGCTCGGTGTAATGCGTAGTCGCCAGCACCGTCGCGCCCTTTTTCCGGAGATCCTCCAGTATCGATATTGCCAGCGCCGCGCCTTCCGCGGGATCAGTTCCCGCGCCGAGCTCATCCAGCAGAGTCAGTGTCCCCGGCCTGGCGTTCTCGACGATCTCCACTATATTGGTCATGTGGGAGCTGAATGTCGACAGGCTCTGTTCAATGCTCTGTTCGTCTCCGATATCCGCGAACACATCGTCGAAGACCGGTATCCTGCTGCCCGAAGAGGCAGGAATGTGCAGGCCCGTCTGCGCCATCATGCACAGAAGCCCGACAGTCTTCAGCGTGACGGTCTTGCCGCCGGTGTTCGGTCCGGTGATGATGAGCGAGGTGAATTCTTTTCCGCATCTCACATCTATCGGCACGACCTTTTTCTGGTCTATCAGCGGGTGTCTCGCGAGCTTCAGATCGAGCTCGCCTTTTTCCGAAACCTCCGGCATTTCCGCCTGCTGGACGGACGCAAGTTTTCCTTTCGCCATTATCAGATCCAGCTGCACGAGAAGTTCCTGGTTGTTCTTCAGGCTCGCGTAATGCTCGGCTACTCTCGCCGACAGATCGGCCAGTATGCGGTCGATCTCTTTCTTCTCCGCGATCTCGAGTTCCCGCAGTTCATTGTTCAGATTTACAATAGCCTGAGGTTCGATGAACACCGTCGCGCCGGTCTGTGACTGGTCATGCACTATACCCGGGAACTTGGCCTTGTGCTCCGCCTTTACCGGGATAACGTACCTGCCGTCTCTCATCGTCACTATCGAATCCTGCAGCATCGGCCTGTTGGCTTCGCTGTTCACGATATGGTCCATCCTGACTTTGATGGCTTCGTTCTGCCTCTGGATGGAACGTCTGATGGTGCGGAGTTCGCTGCTGGCATTATCTGCCATTTCGTCCTCCGAAATAATGCACCGGTCTATATCTTCCTCCAGATCTTTGAAGACCGCGACCACCTCCGTGATGCTCTCGAGTATCGGCAGTTCCGGGATGTCGCCCTTCATATATGCGGTAACGCTCCTCGCCACAGACAGATTGTACAGTATGCGGAGAAGCTGCCCCATGTTAAGAGAACCGCCTTTTTTAGTCAGCTCGAGAAAATCTCCGATATCGTAGAAATTCCCCAGCGGAAGCGGTCCCTTATGCGTGATCAGACTTACTGCTTCTGTAGTTTCATCCAGCGTGTCTCTGACAATACGGATGTCATTAGAAGGCTGAAGCTCGGAGATGATTTTTTTTGTCATCTCTGAGCCTGCCTGATCACTTAGCATGTTGATTATTTTATCGTATTCGAGAACTCTAATGGCTTTCGCGTTCATTTCTCTCCCATTCCATTTCGTTCTTCATCTTTTCGAGTTCACTCTTCAGCTGGATATTCTCCATCTGGATGTCGAAATAATTGTTCTCCAGATCCTTGAACTTTTTCTCCGAAGCAGCGACTGCTTCCTTCGATCCTTTTTCGATCTCGGATTTCATCTCCTGCTCCCTGCGGATGAGCTCCTCTATTTCCTTATCCTTGCCGTTGACCTGTCCGAGCAGCTGATCTTTCTGCTTTCTTATTTCTTCGATCTCCGCTCTTGTCTGTTCTCTCAGGTCGCTGAGCGCCTTCTGGCTCTCTTCCTTCTGATCGATGTAATTGGTCTTGGCTTCCTCCCAGAGCTGTGTGTACTTCTGGTTGTCGTCCTCAAGCTTCGCATTGCGCCTCTCGAGGTCCTCTGTGCGTGCCTGCAGGTCAAAGTACTCCTCGGCTATATTTACAGCGGCAAGCACGGCGATGGAAGACATGGCCCCCATCGCGCAGCTGTCTGATATCTCCGTCATTTTATCGTCGACATGAGCAGCCAGCTTTATTATATCCTCGCGCGGCTTGTCGCCCGCTACTGTATACTCTTTGCCGTAAATCGTGACCGTGACTTTGTTTCCCATAGGTGATTCCTCCTATTCCTCTCTCAGGACAGCGTTGAAATCTTTCTCAAGTTCTTCCAGAACTTTCGCGTGTACGGCATTCGTTTCCTCATCTGTCAGAGTTTTGCTCAGATCTCTGTATGTGAGTGTGAATGCCGCGCTCTTCTTGCCCTTGTCGACCTGTTCGCCTCTGTATATGTCGAACAGTTTTACACTTTCGAGCAGTTTCCCGCCGGCCTTTCTGATTGCCTTTTCTATAGTTCCGACAGCAATATCATCGTCCAGAACGACAGCTATGTCTCTCGATGTCGAAGGATAGATCGGCAGCGGATGATAACTCACTTCTGTGTCGGCCATCATCTGTACAAGGTTGAACATGATCTCGCAGACGTACACTCTCCCGCTGATGCCGTAATTTGCGGCAACGTCAGGGTGCACTTCTCCCATGATGCCTATTTCACAAGGCTGGTTCATGGCGCTGTCAGCCATCATTCTGATCATATCTGACATCATGTCGATGTCTTCCGTATCGATGTCTTCAGCCTTTTTGGACTGGAGCTTATCGGACATTTCTCTGATTTTATCTGCCGAATGAGGATCGTTTCCGGTTCCCTTGCCGGCAATTATCCTCGCGCATCTTCCCGGATGATATACTCCGTATTCCGTCTCGGCTTCGAAGTTCAGATCTCTGATCCCGAACTCTTCGAGGAGCGCTTCCACCACACCCTTGAGCGTGAAGAAATCCGCGCCTTCGCCGTACATGCCTATGCATATCGAATACGGCTCGTCAGGCAGATCTTTTTCGCCGGTATCCTTCGGTATGAAAGTTTTGCCGACTTCATAGCATCTTACTGATTCTACTGATCTCGCATAGTTCCTGCCGAGTACATCCATCATATTCGGCGTGAGCAGCGTTCTCATTACCGAAGTCTCGTCTCCGAGAGGATTCTTGATCTCGACGAAGTTTCTTTCCCAGGAATCTTCAGGTATCCTGATCTTGTCAGGACCCGCAGGATCGACGAATGAATATGTCTGTATCTCGTTGAATCCCATCGAGCAGAGCGTATCTCTCGCCAGGTTTCTCATCTGACGGTCCTTCGGCGTTTCAGCCGGCGTGCTGTTTTTCGGCAGGGTCATAGGTATACGGTCGAATCCGTACATCCTGCCTACTTCTTCCACATAATCTTCTTCTATGCTCAGGTCATTTCTGATCGTCGGCGATGTGCAGACCATGATGTCTCCTTCGCCCTCGACTTCGATCTCCAGCGATCTGAGGTAGCTTTCCATGTCCGCTCTCGGAATGTCTGTTCCGAGCACCTTGTTGACACGGCTGACTCTTACATCGGTTTTGACAGGCTGCTTCACGTTAGGATATACGTCCACAGCGCCTTCGCATACTGTACCGATCCCCAGCAGCTCCACGAGTCTGCAGAATCTGTCCGCGGCGTCCCGGCACTGATTCGGATCAAGGCTCTTTTCGAATCTGATCGCAGCTTCTGTTCTCAATCCCAGTTTCTTGCCTGTATGTCTGATATTTTCGCCGTTGAACGTAGCCGACTCGACCAGAATAGTTGTCGTATCGTTCTGGATCTCCGACTGCAGTCCGCCCATGACTCCTGCGATAGCGGAACCCTTCCTGCCGTCTTTGATAAGAAGCATCGTGCTGTCGAGTGTTCTTTCCTGTCCGTCAAGCGTAGTGAACTTTTCGCCATTCTGCGCTCTTTCAACAACGATCTTATTGTCCTCGATCGTTCTCAGATCGAAGGCGTGCATCGGCTGGCCGTACTCGAGCATCACGAAGTTCGTAAGGTCTACGATGTTGTTGATAGGCCTCATGCCTCCGAGCATCAGTCTCTTCTGTATCCACCAAGGGCTTTCCCCGATTTTTACGTCCTTGATTATTCTCGCGCAGTATCTCGGGCACAGATCAGGATCCTTAATTTCGATGCTGATATAGTCCGAGCTCTTTTCGCTGTCTTCATGCTCTATCTTCGTGTCCGGGTAATGCAGTTCTTCTCCGAAAGTCGCTGCCGATTCTCTCGCCATGCCTACCATGCAGAGGCAGTCCGGTCTGATCGGCGTGATCTCGAAATCTACCACATCCTGCTTAAGGCCGAGCGCCTCTTCCAGATCATCTCCGGCCTGGAGATCGACATCCGCCGGAAGGATCCATATGCCCTCGCGGCTCGAATACGGTGCGACTTTGTCGTCATACCCGAGTTCTGTGCAGGCCAGCATTACTGCATTCGACATTATGCCGCGCATCTCGTGCGATTCGACGTGCACCGGTTCTCCGGTATCCGGCTGGCCGTGCATCGGCCCCGGAACTGTTCCGCCCGCAAGAACTACAGGAACTGCCCAGCCTTCGGACGTTCCCTTGACGATGTTCGGCGCTCCCGTTATAACGGTCACGGGTTCTCCGCTGCCGACATCCACTTTGCATACAACAAGGTGATCCGCCTGCGGATGCTTGTCTATGCTGACTATTTTGCCTACGACGACTTTCTCCATCGTCTTGTTGTAAAAGTTTATGACCTCGAGGTTCGAGCCGGACATGGTCATCCTGTCCGCGAACTCCTGGGTCGATTTATCCATTTTTGTATAATCGTTGAGCCATTCTACCGGTACTAACATTTTCTTTCCTCCTATTTGAACTGATCGATGAAACGCATATCATTTTCGTAAAGCAGACGAATATCGTCGATGCCGTACTTGAGCATAGCAACTCTCTCTATGCCCATGCCGAAAGCGAACGCGGTATACTTTTCCGTGTCTACATTTCCGACTTTAAGCACGTTAGGATGCGTTTCGCCGCAGCCGAGTATCTCTATCCAGCCGCTGCCCTTGCATACGTTGCAGCCTTTTCCGCCACACTTGAAGCAGCTCACGTCTACCTCCGCGCTCGGCTCTGTAAACGGGAAATAGTGAGGTCTGAACTTCGTCTTTGTGTCCGAACCGAACATCTGCTTGGCGAACTCGTCGAGTGTCCCCTTGAGATCGGCAAGCGTGATGCCCTCGTCTACTACCATGCCCTCTACCTGATGGAACATCGGTGAATGTGTGGCATCCGGCGTATCTCTTCTGAAGCATCTGCCCGGAACGACGATTTTGAACGGAATGTCCTTCGTGAGCAGCGCTCTCGTTTCGCACGGAGATGTCTGCGTTCTCAGGAGTATGTCGTCCGATACATAGAATGTATCAGTAATGTCTCTGCTCGGGTGGTCGTCAGGCGTATTGAGCGAGTCGAAATTGTAGAAAACAGTCTCTACTTCCGGTCCTTCGTACACCGAGAATCCCATCGACTGGAATATTCTCACGATCTCTTCTTCAACGATGGCGAGAGGATGCTTGGTCCCGATGCGGATGTCTTTTCCCGGCTCGGTAACATCGATCTTCTCCAGCTTGAACTGCGCGGCTTTTTCCGCCTGCTTCACCTGTTCGAGCTTTTCGTTGATCATATTCTCAACTTTGGACTTGGCAATATTGGCCGCCTTGCCCAGTTCTTTTCTCTCTTCCGGCGAAAGTTTGCCCATCTGCTTAAGAACGCTTGTGATCTCGCCTTTTTTGCCGAGATACTTGATTCTTATTTCATTCGTTTCAGCCTGTGTCCTGGCCTCCGCGAGTCTGGCTTTCGCTTCTTCCATGATTTTACTTAAATCGTTATCCATTTTTCTTTACCTTTCCTATAGATTGATACATGAGCACTCCGGCCGCCACCGCCGCATTCAGCGAATCGACTTCCCCGCTCATGGGTATCTTTATATTCAAACAGGTACGTCTCTTGAAATCTTCCGACATCCCGTTTCCTTCATTTCCTATGACGAGAGCAATATTCTCACTGAGGTCTTCCTCGTAATAATACTTCTCCGCGTCGAGGCTCGTTCCGACGATCTTCTTTCCTCCCCGCGAAAGCAGAGCCGCTGCCGTTTCCGGGGTATCCGTGTTAAAGACAGGTATCCTGAACAGCGATCCCATCGCGCTCCGCACTACCTTGGGCGAATAGACATCGCCCGTGCCTTTGACCGTGAGCACTCCGCTGTAACCTGCCGCATCCGCGGTCCTGATGATCGTTCCTATATTGCCGGGGTCCTGCAGACCGTCGAGCACCACTACATTTCCGCGGCCCTCGTCGATCCTGCCGAGAAAAGCCTCTGCGGTCATTTCCGGTTTTCTTACTATAGCCATGATCCCCTGGCTTGTTTCTGTCTGGGCAACCTTCGAATAAAGCTTGCCCATAATAAAGGCTGTGTCCACTCCCGGAAAATCCGTCTGTTTGTGGTAATCCTCACGAACGATGATGTTCTCCGCCTGTCCGGCCTTGAACGCCTCATCGACCAGCTTCGAACCTTCGACGAGATACATGCCGAACTTGTCCCGGTATTTTTTCATGCCGAGTTTCACACATGTCTTGTATATTCTGTTCTGATCGGATGTAATCATCTCCATCGCTGTGATCATTTTCCCTTCTTAAAACAAAAGCCGGCTGTAAACACCGGCTTTTCAAATCTTTTGTTTAAGCACCAAGCCGCTATACCGTTATGTCTTATTTCAAAAACGACGGTATGTCAAACTTGGATGACGAACTGTTTCCATCCATATGGTTCAGGACATCCGAAAGCGTCTGATCCTTCGTGTGCCCCTGATGGTTCGCATCTCCTGCCGCAGCTCCTTCTGCTGAATCGGTCTGACCGTCTTCGTCATCCGCATCAGCGAGCCCGTATCCTTTTTTATATTCTCCCGGAGCATTCTCGAATCCCGTAGCCAGGACCGTAACGCTCATTTCGTCCTTCATTTCTTCCTTGATAGCCGCTCCGAATATGATGATGGCATCCTTATCCGCTACGCTCTCGATCTGGTTCGCAGCTTCGTTGACATCCATCATACCGATGTCATATCCGCCCGTAACATTGAGCAGGATAGCCTTGGCGCCCGCAACTGTTGTCTCGAGCAGCGGACTTTCGATCGCTTCCGTAACAGCGTCCATGACTTTGTTTTCGCCGATGCCGTGTCCGATGCCCATATGCGCTATGCCTCTGTCTCTCATGACAGTTTCCACATCAGCAAAGTCGAGGTTGATGAGACCGTCATCCCCGATAAGATCCGTGATGCCCTGGACACCCTGCCTCAGGACTTCATCCGCCATGTTGAAAGCTTCTATAAGCGTCGTGTTGGCATCTGCTATCTGCAGCAGTTTATCATTCGGTACCACTACTATCGAATCGACGTAGTCCTTGAGGAACTTGATACCGAGCTCCGCATGTTCCTTGCGCTTGCGTCCTTCGAAAGCGAAAGGCTTTGTGACTACAGCCACAGTAAGTATACCTTTATCTTTAGCTATCTTGGCGATGATCGGAGCTGCGCCCGTACCGGTGCCGCCGCCCATGCCGGCCGTTACGAACACCATCTCGGCGCCTTCGATCTTCGCAGATATATCTTCCATATTTTCTTCGGCGGAACGCTGTCCCACCTCCGGATTGCCTCCCGCTCCGAGCCCTTTGGTGAGCTTGTCGCCTATCTGGAGTTTATTTTCCGCTTTGCATCCGTTCAAAGCCTGTTTATCTGTATTGACAGCCAGGAATTCTACACCTTTAAGATCGGCGTCGATCATTCTGTTGACTGCATTGCAGCCGCCTCCGCCCACGCCGATTACAATAATCTTGGCATTGCTCTCATCATTCACTTCGAATTGTAACATAGACTGTCTATCCTCCTGAATATGTTATTCAAAAAACTTATTAGTATTATATCACAAGAATATGGTGTTTGCACCGATTTTACTATTTTATCTTGGGACTATAAGAAATATATTTGTCTGCGCCGACGGAGATCGTGCCTTTTTTGACCTTCTTTTTGTAGAGATCATATAAGACTTTCTCTATGTCGCCGTTCTTTATGTGCTTGATTATGTTGTCCGGAGTGCCGCGGAGTTCCAGCGTATCGTATATATAGGCCTTGACTATCCTGTCACCCATGACGATCTTCTTGAAGTAGAGATCGCGCTTGTCCATGAGCGCCAGCAGCGTAAGAGTATCATCCATCACCGATTCGTGCTGAACCGAAATTATTTCTCCGGTCTGCGCGCTTTTCACTTTCAGTCCCTGCAGGACAGTATATTTATGCGGCTTCCGGAGCTTGTCTATGACGTATCCCGTTTTGTCTATCACCGTGTAGCGCTTGCCGATAAGAATAGCTGCTATCGGCTTCCTCTCCGTTACGGATATCACGAGCTTGTTCGGAAGCTCCATATCGACATTGACAGCTTTTATGTAAGTGCTTTTCTTCAGACTGCTCTTTATCCCGCTGCGGTGTATGAAACCCCGTACAAAGATATTCTCCCCCTGCTTCGCGCCCGACATTTTAACGATCTGCCCGGAAGTGAAATGATCGGCACCCGTGACTTTTATCGAGTCGATGCTGAAATAAGATGAGAGCAGAAAAGCTGCTGCGCCCGCTATCAGCGCAATGACAATACAAAACCTGAGGAAGTAATGCTTTTTTCTGCGTTTCTTCCTCGGCCTCTGAGGCGCCTCTTCCTGCGGCGGTTCTTCTTCATCCGTACCCTGACCGCCGGCGTCCCTGTCCTCGTCGCCGAAATAATCATCGTATCCGGGGCTTTTCGTGTAGTCGTAGCCGCCCATGTATCCCGAATAATCTTCAAGATGATCCTCGGCAGAGACATTATAATAGCTTTCTTCTCTGCTTTTGTCCTCGTCGTCCCTGATGCCCATCTGTCTCCGAATATGCTTTATGAAAGCATGCTGTAATAAATAATATCCGCTGCGTCGGCCGGCGATGTCTTCCTGCTCTGCTCAGCCATCGCCTCAAGCTTTGCGCGGTCGTTTTTGAGATCGTCCACTGCTTTGAACAGACTTTCTCCCGACAGCTCCTTCTCCGGCAGTATTATCGCTCCGCCTTTGTCGGCCACCGCTTTCGCATTGAAAGTCTGATGGTCTCCGGTAACATTCGGCGATGGAATAAGTATCGACGGTTTCCCGCAGATATTTATTTCTGACACAGTCAGTGCTCCGCTCCTCGATACGACGAGATCGCAGGCCGAAAGATAATACTGCATATTGTTTATGTATTCCATCACATGGATGTTGCTGCTCAGCTCGATGCCCATGTCCCCTATTTCCTGCTGTATGAGGTCGTAGTAGAACTTTCCCGTTCCGAAGAACACCTGCACGCCCTCGGCGCCGTTGTAATTTCTGACGAGTTCGAGCATTGCCTTGTTGATCCTGCCGGCGCCCTGACTGCCGCCGAAAGCCAGAACGACAAAATCGTCCTTCGGTATCCCGAGTTCTTCTCTCGCCTGATCCTTTTCCACGGTAAAGAACTCCGACCTGACAGGATTCCCCGTTACTACGAGCTTATCCTGCTTCTTGAAGTAATGCGCCGCTTCCTCGAATCCCAGGAACACTTTTTCACAGCATCCCTCGAGCATTTTATTCGTCATGCCCGGTATGGCGTTCGATTCGTGGATGTAACACGGGATCCCCAGCGATGATGCCGCCTTGATAACAGGCGCGCTCACATAGCCTCCCGTCCCGATGACGATATCCGGCTTGAACTCGCGCATGATTTTGGCTGCCTTGCTTTTGCCGCCTGTGTAATCGTGAAGGGTCTTGAAATTCTTTATCATGTTTTTTCTGTGGAATCCGCTCGCTGTCACGAATTTGATCGGATATCCGTGTTTCGGAACAATATCCTTTTCCAGACCGTGCAGTGTCCCTATGAAAAGGATCTCGCTGTCATGCGTCTTTTCCAGTATCTTATCCGCTATTGCTATGGCAGGATATATGTGTCCGCCGGTCCCGCCGCCGGTCATTATAACTCTCATTTTTCTTCCTGAGCCTCCACTTTCGGTATTGTTTTATGTCTTGAAATATTCAACAGGATCCCCGCGGAACCCATGAACAGCCACAGCGCATTTCCGCCGTAGCTCACAAACGGCAATGTCACTCCGGTCGGCGGCATCGAAGATGTCACGACCGCGATATTCATCATTACTTGTATCCCTATCATCAGAGTTATGCCCGCCGCCAGCAGCATCCCGAATCTGTCGGGCGCATGCATGGCTATGAGTATCCCTCTCCATATGAGCAGAATATATACTATCATCAGGATTATGATCCCGATATATCCGAGCTCCTCGCCGATAATGGCCAGTATGAAGTCGTTCTGCGGCTCAGGCAGATACAGGCTTTTCTGTATGCTGTTCCCAAGTCCGACTCCGAACATTCCTCCCGAGCCCAGCGCGAACAGCGACTGAACTACCTGGTAGCCGTTTCCGCTCATCTGCGCGAACGGATCCGTGAAGCTTACTACTCTGTTGAGTCTGTACTCGCTCCCCGACATGAATATCAGCATGAGCGAACCGACGATCCCGAGGCCTACAAGCCCGCCAAGATACCGCCAGTACAGGCCGTCCACGAACATCATCATGATGATTATCACCACTATGGTTATCGCCGTCGACATGTTCGGCTGCTTCATTATCAGTCCGCCGACCAGTCCCGCCAGCAGCAGCATCGGGATTATGCCGTCCTTTAGCGAATTCACTCTGCCCGGCTTAGCGCTGAGATAATATGCCACGAATATCACGACGCATATCTTGGCGATCTCGCCAGGCATGATCGTTGTGAAGCCCAGGCTTATCCACCTCTGCGCTCCCTGTATCGTCACGCCCAGCGGCGTCAGCACCGCTACTAGCAGCAGCAGAGCTATGATCATGAATATTTTGGCGGCTTTTCGGAGTTCATTGTAGTCTATCAGCGCCATCAGCAGGAACAGACCGGTACCTGTAACTGCAAAAAACAGATCTTTGATCAGATACGTGTACGGTGTCCCGCCGGCATTTATCGCGCTGTAATAGCTCGAACTGAAAACCATTACCACGCCGAAAATCACGAGTATGTACATCAGTATCACCAGGAAAAAATCCCCCGATCCCAGATCGGTCTTCTTGAACCTGTACCTCGTACGTCTCTTCGCAGGCCGCGCCTTTTTTTCAGTTTTTGCGGTGGTCCGCTTGCGTTTCGGCATTATTTCTCCAGTTTCTTCACGCAGGCCTTGAAATCTTTCCCGCGCTCCTCAAAATTAGGATACATATCCCAGCTTGCGCACGCAGGCGACAGAAGAACAGTGTCTCCCGGCTTGGCCAGCCTGAACGCCTCGTTCACGCAGTCTTCCATATCTTTTACTATTATCGTATGTGTGAATCCCATACGCTCTGCTGTCTCTTTTATTTTCACAGCGGTCTTTCCCAGGAGGACCGCATATTTGACTTTGCTGCCGAATGCTCCGACAAAATCGTCGTATTTCGATCCTTTATCGTAACCGCCGGCAATGATGATGACATCGCCCCTGATCGCCTGTATAGCTTTGATCGCAGCATCGGGATTCGTGCCCTTGGAATCGTTGACAAATTTCACTCCGTCAACCTCACCGCACGGCTCGATCCTGTGCTCGACGCCTTTGAACTCCTTTAACGTCTTAGTGATCACGTCTGGCTCAACGCCGGCAAAAAACGCTATCGCCGCCGCGGCCAGCGCATTCTCCAGATTGTGCGATCCCGGTATCTGCAGCTCTTCCGTGCCGCAGAATTCGGTGACCTTTCCGTCTCCGTCCCTGATCACTATCTTATCGTTATGTACATAGGCGCCGAACTTCAGCTGTTCGAGCCTGCTGAACGGCACTATCGTCGCGTTTGAATTCCTCGCAAGGGCAAAGCAGACTTTATCGTCGAAATTGATCACGACATAGTCGCTCTTTTCCTGATTCATGAATACGTTTGATTTCACGCGGCCGTAATTCTCCATCGTGTGATGTCTGTTCATATGGTCCGGCGTCAGGTTGAGTATCGCGGATACTACAGGTCTGAATGTCCTGACAGTCTCGAGCTGGAAACTGCTCGTCTCGGTGATCATCCACGTATCGTCCGTCGCCTCCATAGCCTTCGATATTACTGCCACTCCGATGTTGCCCACGACCTCGGTCTTACGGCCCGAATTTTTAAAGATCTCGCCGACGAGCGTCGTTGTGGTGGTCTTGCCGTTGGTCCCGGTGATCGCCACGTATTTTCCGTGACCGCAGCGGTACGCTATTTCGAGTTCGCCGACGATCTCGGCTCCGCCTTCCTCTGCTTCTTTCACGAACGGCAGATCCGTCGGCACTCCCGGACTGAGGACGAGCATATCATACTCGGATGTATCCTTCGGTTCCTCGCCGAACAGACACTTGACCTTCTTCGACCTGAGATATTCCATAAGTTCAGGATCCACTTTATCCGCGGATTCACTGTCCTGCACAGATACTTTGGCGCCCATTCCCACGAGAGCCTTCGCCGCGGCAATGCCCGAACGTCCGAGTCCCACGACCAGTATTTTTTTACCTTTCACGGATTTTGCCTTATCATCTTTTTTAGATTTCTTTAACATAAAATATCTCCTATACTACTGCTGCGTATCCTATAATGCAGCAGACAAATGTCACGAGCCAGAACATTATGACCACTTTCGTTTCCTTCATCCCGCCTTCCTGGAAATGATGGTGGAGCGGCGTCATTCTGAATATTCGTTTTCCCCCTGTTGCTTTGAAGTAGCAGACCTGCATGATGACAGACACCACTTCAAGCACATAAATAAGCCCGACGATCGGCAGGATAAGTTCCATCTTCATTACTACCGCAGCGACCGTAATGCCGCCGCCGAGAGCAAGTGAGCCTGTGTCTCCCATGAAGACTTTCGCCGGGTAATGATTGAGCACCAGGAATCCCAGGCATGCTCCGAGCAGAGCCGCATAGAACTGTCCCGCGTCCGTCACATCGAAAAACGCCTGTGATGCGTCGGCAGGACTGATGTTCAGGAAATTCCAGGCCGCGGAATTGGCCGTCGCCATGGCAATGATGGCCATAGTGAAACACACGATAGCCGTCGTGCCCGCCGCCAGTCCGTCGAGTCCATCCGTAAAGTTCACGGCATTTACCATAGCCAGGAACGTGAAAACGAGGAACGGTATGAACCAGATCCCGAAATCGACATATTCCTTGGCGAACGGAATAAACACCTGCGTTCCGATCCCGGAAAACTTCGCTATGTACACTGACAGCGCCAGCGCAATAATGAACTGCAGGGCGAATTTCGGCTTGACCTTCAGCCCTTCATTCTGATGTTTGATGACTTTCAGATAGTCATCGCAGAATCCCACCAGCGCAAACAGGAGGAATCCCGCTATTATTACAGCAATATTGCTGTTGTATATCGAATGGTACACGAACATCGCGATGATCGCCGCTGCGATTATGGCAATGCCGCCCATCGACGGGGTACCCGCTTTTTTGAAATGCGATTCCGGACCTTCTTCTCTTATTTTCTGCCCGGTATGCATCTTCTTCAGCAGCGGTATCAGGAAATATGTCAGAACAGCGCCCAGGACCAGTCCTATCAGAGCCATTATGCAGATAGTGCTAAAAGTCATATTACTTTTCCACCTCCGTCAGAACCTTTGTGACTTCCTCGAGGTGAAGTCCGTGCGATGCTTTGATCAGAACGATGTCTCCCGCTTTAATATGTTCATCTCTGTTTTCGATGAACTCTTCTTTTGTTTCATAGTATGAAGCAATATCTCCGGCGCCTTCCGCTATCTTTTTCGCCAGCGGTCCGATGGCGATCACCTCATCGACTCCGAGGTCGCGCGCCAGTTTGCCCATGCTGAAATGAGCGTCTGCAGTAATATCGCCGAGCTCGTACATTTCTCCGAGGACCGCGACGTGTCTCTCCGCCTTCTGTCCGGCCAGTATCCTGATCGCCGCACCCATAGATTCCGGATTGGCGTTGTATGTATCATCGATGACATCGAACCCGCCGAGGCCTTTCCTGACGGTAAGTCTCCCCGCCGTAAGTTCCATGCCCGCGAGTCCCCTGGCCGCGTCTGCCAGCGAAATCCCGAGCTGTCCGCCCGCCGCGACCGCCAGCGCCGCGTTGAGAGCATTATGTCTGCCCATTACCGGCAGCCTGAAATGCTGCAATGCCCCTTCATGAGTGATGTCGAATTCTATACCATCCAGACCGCACTCCTTATATCCGCTGATAACGTAATCGTTGTCCGCGTCTTCTCCGGTCATCACAACTCGATAAGTCCCTTCCGGCACTTCCGCGCCTTCCCAGTAACCGTGTCCGATATTCTGCCTCTGCAGAAAATCCGGGCCCTTGCTCGCGATGAGGACATCCCCGTCCTCAAAAAAGTCGACGATCTCCATCTTGGCATGAAAAATGCTGTCGCGTGTCCCGTGAAATTCTATATGAGATACTCCGATGTTCGTCATCAGCGCGATATGCGGTCTGATAAAGTCCGCCAGTTCATGTATCTCGCCTCTCGTATACATTCCCATTTCCAGGATGGTCACTTCCGTGTCGGGAGCGAATCCCAGTATCGTCATGCACAGCCCCTGTTCAGTATTGAGATTTCCGAGATTCCTGCCTGTCCTGAACTTCGTTCTGCATACCGCATAAGTCATGTCCTTCGTGCTGGTCTTGCCGGTGCTGCCTGTTATCCCGATCCGCTTCGAATCCAGCGACATCAGATAATCCTTCGCCAGCGCCCTCATGGCCGCCGAAGTGTCTGCGACTTTGACCGCAGTAATATCTTTTCTCCCCGCGGCAGCTTTCCTGAAAGCATCCTCGTCCGAAATGACCATGAACCGGCCCCCGGCGTCGATGACATTCCCTATGAACTCATGCCCGTCGCGGTTTTCTCCTGCCAGTGCAAAAAAAAGGCTTCCGTCCCCGGCTTCCCGGGAATCGGCAAAAGCCCTGTCGACGGATGCTTCTCCGTTCCCGGATATAACGGTGCCGCCCGTTATTTCCGCTATTTTATTTATAGTATATTCTTTCATTATTTATACTCCTGTCTGCCAAAAATGCACATAATATTATACTACTTTTTACACTAGTTATCATCCGCTAAATTCATATACTGCAAAGAGTTTTTGATCACGTACCTCGCGCCAGGCGCGGCAACTACTCCGCCGTGCGACTGGTCCGAAGGCCTGTCGACCAGGAACAGCACGGCGATCTGCGGATCGTCCATCGGCGCCATGCCGACAAATGAAGCCACTACGTCATCCGAATACTTTCCGTTCACCACTACCTGTGCTGTACCGGTTTTTCCTCCGACTTTAACTCCCTTTATCTGAGCTTTTTCGCCGCCGCCCTTATCGACAACGAACTGCATTATTTTTCTCATCTTGGCAGCAGTATCTTCCGATATCACCTGACGCACCTTTACAGAGCCGTATGATTTGACCGTCTTGCCGTTCGAATCTTTTATTGCCTTCACGAGATGCGGCTGCATCATCATGCCGTCGTTGCCGATAGCGCTGATAGCTGTCAGCAACTGTATCGGCGTCACGGATATGCCCTGGCCGTAGCCCTGTGTCGCCAGATTTACTTTGCTTTCCTTGAGCTGCGCCTTAGTCATGACAACGCCCTGTCCTTCGCCCGGAAAATCCACTCCTGTTTTTTCCGTGACTCCGAACAGCCCCATGTAATTATAGAATGTCGACGCGCCGATCCTCATGGCCAGCGTGGCGAATACCGGGTTGCATGAATTCCCCACTGCTTCCTCGAGGTTCTGATCGCCGTGAGGCTGTCTCCAGCTCCAGCATTTCAGTGTGGTTCCTTCAACATTGATCGAACCGCTGTCATAGAAATGCTCGGTCAGATTCGTTTTATTCTCCTCCAGCGCCATCGACGCTGTCAGGAGCTTGAATGTCGAACCAGGTTCGTATATATCCTGGATAGGTGTGCATCTCCACATCTTCTGCAGATATTTGAGTTTCTGAGCATTGCTCATGCTCTTGTATTTCGCTTTGGCGGAAGAACCGACAGGCGTCCTCGGGTTATTCGGATCATAGCCCGGATAGGACGAGCACGCCAGTATTTCACCCGTCTTCGGATCCATCACCAGACAGGACACGCGTCTCGCATTTGAACTTCTTCTGATCTTTTTGCACGCCGTCTCCGCGTACTGCTGTATTACTGCATCAATAGTCGTCTGGACCGTATAGCCGTCCTGCGCGCTTTCGTACCTCTGCGTGCCCGAAGTCACGAGATTTCCCAGCACGTCTTTGTTGTAGACCCACCTGCCGTCGACGCCTTTCAGATATGAATTGTATTCGAGCTCCAGACCCGCCAGTCCCTCGTTGTCATCCGTAACGCTGCCGAGAAGCTGCGAGGCGAAATTGCCCTGCGGATAGTATCTCTTCGTCTGCTCTGTTATTTCTATCCCGGCAAGATTCAGTTTCCTGACCTTCTCCGCCTGCGATGCGCTGGCGTATTTCACGATCTTGACAACGTTCGTTTTGCCGGACACCGCCTCCATTATATCTTTCGAACTAACGTCAAGAACGCCGCTGAGTTTATCGGCGACTTTCTGCATTTTTTCGTTATTTGCCTCTTTTGTTTTGGCTGTCTCTATGGATGACGGTCTGACCCATATGGAATATTTGATGATGCTTTCCGCGAGATGAGTCCCGTTGCGGTCATCGATGCATCCGCGTTTGGCCTGGATAACAGCGTCTTCCGTCTGCTGCGCCTCAGCCATGCGTTTATAGTCATCACCCTTTACGATCTGAATGTAACCCACACGAAAACACAGCAGCACCATTACCGCCGCAAAAAATATAAAAGCGATGACCAGGCGTTTTTTATTCAGTATTGTAACAGATCTGCGCTGTGCCATTTGCTTTCGTGTTCCTTCTTTCTGCAATTTACCGTTCTGCTAATAGAAAGAGTCAGGCAACCTCACTGGTCCGTTTTTTAGTTGTCTGACTCATTTCTACTATATGAAATTATTTCACAACAAGCTTGAGCCTGTTCCGGCTGATCAATCAAACGCTTGTTTTTTCAATAAACCGGCAAAATTATCTTTCGGCGTATCCGCCGTTGTCAGCTGTACATATTTTTTTCCGCTCGGATATATCATGCCGAGTGATTTTGAAGCCTTGACGGCTATAGTACTCGTGTTGGTAGCTCCGTCGAGTTTAGTCTGCAGCGTATCCACTTCGCTCTGAAGCGCCTCATTCGATGCCTTGAGCTGATTATTCTGATACGTGACCGAAGCGACAAACGCTGAAGATATGACCATTCCAATACAAATCAGGCCAATGACCAGTACTAGCATGATCATCCTCTTTTTGTCCGCCGCAGTGATCTCACTGCTCTTGTGCGAGCCTGTCTTCGGCGTGACATCAATACCGTAATTCCTATTGTAGCTCCGCTGCTGTTGATTCCATTGCTGAGCTGTCATCATGATGGTCAAATCCTTTCCGCTACTCTCAGCTTCGCGCTCCGCGATCTCGGATTGTTTTCGAGTTCTTCCTCACCCGGAACGATCGGCTTGCCTGTAACTTTTTTTATGTCTGCAACTTTTCCGCACACGCATACCGGGAAATCCGGAGGGCATGTGCACGGATCAGCTCTGTCCCTGAAAATATCTTTCACTATCCTGTCTTCGAGCGAGTGGAATGTTATTATGCATAGCCGTCCGCCCGGTGCCAGGACATCCAGAAACTCTGATACCGCCTTGCTGAGCTGTCCGAGCTCATCGTTGACTTCTATCCTTATTGCCTGGAACGTTCTCTTGGCGGGATGCGGTCCGTTCCGTCTTGCGGAAGCCGGTATCGCCGCCTTGATGATTTCAACCAGACTGCCGGTCGTCTCGATCGGCGCTTCTTTTCTGGCATCGACGATGAACTTGCTGATTCTCGAAGCCCATCTCTCTTCTCCGTATTTTTTTATAATATCCGTAAGATCTTTTTCGCTGTACGTATTCACTACGTCATAGGCGGTAAAAGTATCTTCACGGCTCATCCTCATGTCCAGAGGCGCATCATGCATATAGGAGAATCCTCTCTCCGCGTTGTCAAGCTGAAAGGACGAAACGCCCAAATCCAGCAATGCTCCGTCTATATGTTCGATGCCTTGTTCCCGCAGCACACTTTTTATCTCCGAGTAATTTCTCCGGACAAAAATCCTTCTGCACTCGTTTCCTTCGAGTCTGGCTTCAGCCGCTTTCAGAGCGTCATCATCTCTGTCGATCCCGATCAGAGTCCCGTTCTGCCCGAGGTGTTGGCAGATGTTAGCTGCATGTCCCCCGCCGCCGATAGTACCGTCGACATAAATGCCGTCCGGCCTGATATTCAGATTTTCGATGCACTCATCCAGCAGGACAGAAGTGTGTCTAAATTCCATACTGTTCCATTCCTCTTGCGATGTCATCCGCAGTCAGCTCTTCGTGCTCCTGCTCGTCATCCCATACATTTCGGCTCCAGACTTCGATTTTTTCTCCGTCTCCGATAGTCATGAGTTCCTTCGCTATGCTTCCGTACTCACGCAGCGCCTGCGGAATGGTCACTCTTCCCTGCCTGTCTATTTCGCATTCCTCCGCGTTCCCGTAGAAGTGTCTGACGAAATTACGTGCATTCGGATCTGCTTTCGGCAGCTGTTTCAGTTTTTCCGCGAAATTTTCCCATTCACTTATAGGATAAATATAAAGGCATTTATCGATGCCCTTCGTAATAACGCACTTCAGACCCAGCTCCTCCCTGTATTTGGAAGGTACTATCATTCTGTACTTAGCATCTATTGAGTTTTTATAGCTGCCCATGAACATGAATAATTCCTCCGAGCCTTGTAAACCTTGCATTTTCCGACAATTATCTGCTATTTCGCGGATTTTGGTTATCTCCACTTTACTCCACTTCACTCCAAAATTCAATTAAATTCAGGAAAAAATAGGTTTTAGAAACCACCAAAACGCCATTTTTTCGTTGAAAAACACACGTTCTCAGTGAAAACCCAAGATGTAGTATGAGCGTCCGTTCAGCACACAGATTGTAGAACTCTAATTGGCAAAAATAATTAGAGCTATTAATCAATATCGTCTGCCGGCGCGACGTCCGATGATCGCAGCTCGCCGGAGGTCCCGCCGGGCAATTATGCTTCCCGAGGGCCTCAATGTGTGGAAAATAATGGTAAATGGTTGAAAGGGTGGTGCCAATTTTCAAAAAGCCGAAATTTGCACCAACTTTTTCAACGCTTGCGGGCTTTCACTGCCGGCGCGGATGCAAAATCTCCTGTTGGGCGGTCGTTCAACCGCTGCAACCCAGTAAAGGGTGGTGCAGATCCGACAAAAATGGAAATCCGCACCACCGCCCTCGTCACATCGAGGCCGAAGCATAAATAACAATCTGCGCGCAGGAAAGAGCACCCGGCGGCTTTTACATATCTCCGGTGGTGACTTTGGACGGATTTCAGAGTATAATATTTAAAGTTTATTTCGAAAGGGAAGATTATATGACAGCACCGGATCCAATAGCTTTTTCATTATTTGGTTTAGACGTCAGGTGGTACGGTATATTGATGGCCGCAGCCATCCTTACCGGCGGCTTTGTCATGTACAGACGTGCGCCGAATCACGGCATAAAACAGGACGATGTCATCGACATCCTTCTCGTTGCGGTGCCGTGCGGCATCATCGGGGCACGGTTATATTACGTGATATTCGAATGGAGTTATTATTCGCAGAATCTGCTGCAGATATTCAATCTCCGCGGCGGCGGGCTCGCTGTCCACGGCAGTCTCATCGGCGGATTTTTCGGAGCCTGGCTTGTATGCCGTCATAAAAAGATCAGTTTCGCGGACGGGCTGGACATGACTGTTGCCGGCATCGCGCTCGCGCAGGCGATAGGCCGCTGGGGGAATTTCTTCAACGGAGAAGCGCACGGAGGTCCGACGGATCTGCCCTGGGGAATAATGGTGGACGGCACGAAGGTGCATCCGACATTCCTGTACGAATCCATCTGGTGCCTGCTGCTTTTCTTCCTGCTGCTGTATCTGGACAACCACAGGAAATTCATCGGGCAGATATTTCTGACCTACGGTTTTCTCTATTCGCTGGAACGTTTCTTTGTGGAAGGTCTGCGTACGGACAGCCTCATGATCGGACAGTTAAGGCAGGCGCAGGTATTATCGGCCGCAGTAATGTTGGCGTGCGTCGTGTCTTATGTTATACTACTAAAACGGAAACCGCATAAAAACAGCGTAAACGCTATGGAGGATAAATCAAAATGAAATTAGGTATTGTTGGTCTGCCGAATGTCGGCAAGAGTACGCTTTTCAACGCCATTACAAAAGCCGGCGCCGAGGCTGCAAATTATCCGTTCTGCACCATAGAACCGAATGTCGGCATGGTTGCAGTTCCGGACAAACGTCTGGAAAAGCTGGCGGAAATATACAAATCGAAAAAGACAATTTATACAACGATAGAATTCTGTGACATTGCCGGGCTGGTAAAGGGCGCGTCTCAGGGCGAAGGTCTCGGGAACCAGTTCCTCGGACATATCAGAAATGTCGATGCGATAGTCCATGTCGTCAGATGCTTCAAAGATGAAAATGTCGTTCATGTCGACGGCCGGATAGATCCTCTCGAGGATATCGAGATCATAAATATGGAGCTTATTCTTTCGGACATGGAAGTCCTGGACAAGAGACTGGCCAAAGCAAAGAAAGGTCTGCGCAACGGTGACAAGACACTCAAGAAGGAATATGATGTCATGGAGAAACTCCGTGCTCACCTCGCCGACGGAAAATCGGCGCGTTCCCTTGAACTCGACGACGAGCAGGCGGCCATTACTGCTTCATTCGATCTGCTTTCATACAAGCCGGTAATATACGTGGCCAATGTTTCGGATGACGATGCAGCAGATGCGGCGAACGGAGTACTCGACGGCAGTGCCGCGGCTCCCGGCTCTGCAGCGGAAATGATACAGCAGGTGCGCGAGTTCGCAGCTACCGAGGATTCGGAAGTGATCGCACTCTGTGCTCAGCTCGAGGAAGAGATCTCAGAACTCGAGGATGATGAAAGAGAAGAGTTCCTCCACGATCTGGGGATAGAGGAATCGGGACTCGATAAACTCGTGAAGGCATCATACCATCTCCTCAACCTCATTTCGTTCCTGACTACGGGACCTGACGAATCAAGAGCATGGACGATAAAAGTCGGGACCAAGGCGCCTCAGGCAGCCGGTAAGATCCACACCGATTTTGAAAAGGGATTCATCAGAGCGGAAACGATCAATTACGACACGCTGGTGAACGAATGCGGAGGCTCTCTCACGACAGCAAAAGAGAAAGGTCTTCTCAGATCCGAAGGGAAGGAATATGTCGTCAAGGACGGCGATATCCTGAATATACTGTTTAATGTATAAGAAAAATCAAAGACTGCAGTGATTACAGAAGATCCGCACAGCTTCAACAGTTTGTGCGGATCTTTTTTTCACTTTTGCTTTTTCACTGCGGCAATATTCGTATGAATGTCATTATCACTTTGCGGTTCTGTATCTTCCCCAGGTAGTCGATCGACATTGAAAGCCCGAAGGTATCGTTGTTTTCGTCTGTGATCTCCATCTCCATCGATGCTGTAGGATGCAGGGCATCGAGAGCACTGCAGGCATTGGCTATTTTCTCATTGTCCTCTTTGCGCAGATGACTGGAAGGCAGAACATCCAGCAGCGGCTCGCCGCGTACCGGCACGAACATATAATTGAACGGATCGTTCGCGCGGAGCAGCGAACATTCATTATCGCTGCACTCAAATATTCCGACCGGATAATGAAGCGAATCGATCAGTCTTTCCGTATCCGGATTGCTCATCCAGACTATTTCGCTGATATCTTTATTGTTGACCCGCCGGCCGGGTATTGTCTTGTTTTCTTCCATAAGATCCACATATTCGCTGACCGCCATAGGCTTGCCGAAATAGTAGCCCTGCACGAAATCGCAGCCTATCTCTTTCAGAAAATCCACTTGCATTTCGGTCTCGACGCCTTCGACTATTACCGGCAGATCGAGCCACCCCGCCATTCTTATCACCGATGCCAGAATGGTGCGGCTCCGCCCTGCATCTGCACCGTCTTCTCTGATAAAATTCATATCGATCTTCAGAATATCGACAGGAATGTCTTTCAAAGTATTGAGTGACGAATATCCGCTTCCGAAATCATCCATCATAATGGTAAAGCCGCTTTCACGAAGGCTGTTCAATATTCCCTTCATTACTTCCGGGTTATCCATATATGCGCTTTCCGTCAACTCCAGATTCAGAAGCGCAGGCGGGATATCATAATGTTTTACCAGATCATTCAAGATCCGGACGCTGTTCGGATTATACATATCGATACGCGAAATATTCACAGAAAGCGGCGCGGGATCCCTCCCCTCGTCTATCCACTTTCTCAGAAGTCCGCAGACTTTGTCCCAGATGTAATAATCCAGCTCTGTGACGAACCCGTTTCTCTCAAAGATAGGAATGAATTTGCTTGGGAAAATCACTCCTTTTCCCGGGTGCTCCCAGCGTACGAGCGCCTCGCCGCCGCACGGCTTCTGACTCCTGAGTTCATATTTCGGCTGTATCCACGGTACGAATTCGCCGTTTTCCAGAGATGCTTTCATGTTGTTGACAACATACTGTTCCCAGTCCAGCTCTCTGGCCATCGACGCATTGTAAAACTCCAGATACTTGCTGTATTTTCCCTTGCACGTTGCTGCAGCCATCGAAGCGCGTTCATACATGGCTTCAACTGACACTTCCGGATCTTCAATGACATACACGCCGAATACCGGCTTGATAAAATAATTCGCGCCGTAGGAAGAGAGCCTGTCTATGGAAGCTCTGACTATTCTCCTGACATTTTCTTCACTGTAAGGAAAGCATATGCAGAATATATCGGAATTGATGCGTCCGTATGTGCAGGCATCAAATCCGTCCCCGGTCTCCCGGATGACTTTGGCAGCGAAACATAAAAGCTTATCTCCTTCGGCTTCGCCCCAGAAAGAATTGATCAGACTGAATTTATCGATATCAAAACGCATGAATGCGAATTTCCCGTCTTCACTTTCATTGATCATATGACGGGTCGCGGAAAAGAATTTCGATCTGTTGTAAAGCCCCGTCAGCGTATCATGCTCGGCTATGTAGCATATCCTTTCAAACATACCCATCTGGCTTCGGGCGATCGCGTTCTTGAGACGCGTCATGAGTATTACCGGCTGATACGGCTTCGTGATGAAATCCCACGCTCCGCTGTCCAGGACCTGCTGCTCGGCTTCACTGCCTGTTTCCCCGGTCAGAACTATGACCGGAAGATCCTCAAATTCCGTATTGCGGATCCGCGCCAGGAATTCGTAGCCATCCATCACAGGCATAACAAGATCAAGCAATATCGCATTGACCTTCTTTTTCTGTCCGGTAAGTATCTCCAGTGCGGCAGCCCCGTTTTCCGCCTCAAGCACATCATACTCGACCGATAATATTTTACTGAGTATTGCCCTATTGATCATCTGGTCTTCGACGATCAGGACGGTTTGTTTGTTTCTCACCCTCATTTTGGTCCCTTCTCGTTTAAGATAATCCCTAGATAGAGTAATACTAACATTTTTTTGTAAATATTGCACTATATTTTTGAATTTACTGAACGCGAAGGACGTTTTATTTTAATGCCGCGCGAATTATCTGCGCATGATCCGCAGCCAGCATTCCGCCATCCGGAACCACACTGATCTCTATATCTCCCGAACGAAGTTCGAGACCGCCGCCGCTGCCGCGTATTACTTCGAACCATCTTGCCTCGGCAGCATCGTCTCCTGCTTCCGCCGTCACTGCGCTTTTCTCCACATCTGCCCGAAATGCTTCGGTTATCAGCCAGCCGCGCGGATCACGTCCCGGTTCACTGAACACGCCTACCGGCACCAGCGAAACACCCGTTATCCCGGTCTCCTCCATCAGCTCCCTGGCCGCTGTCCCGTACAATGGCTCATTCTCCTCCGCGAAACCTCCCGGCAGCGCCCATCTTCCCAGGAACGGATGCCCGCCTCTTTTGATAAGAAGCAGTTCGCATTTTTCTCCATCATGCGCAACGACTGCAATGTCAGCAGTCACCGACGGGTGAGGCCACATCGAGGCATCGTACTGATCCAGAAATTCCTTTTCCGTAAGCCCGTTTTTATCTCTTAATTCCATATCGCGATCCCTCCGATCATCTCATAAGCAGTCTGAACAAAAAGCGCTGCCTGTATTTCACCTTCGCATATTCCGTGACCTGTTTGACCATTTTGTAATTTGTGGCCGCGCTGAAAGCCCCGGCGATTTTTATCATCATCAGCACTTTGAGGACAAGTATCCGGTCCGCAATATTCTCGGCCGCCGACTGAAGTTCCTCTTCCGTGAGTTCCTCGTTATTGCCTTTTCCGAGATCTGTCATTATCCCGATCTCATCGCATTTTTCGGAATTCGGGACCTTGTCGAACCCGTCCGCCAGCGCGCCGTTCATCAGCGCTATTATATAGCGGCGCTCCTCATTGGAAGTATAGTCGAATCCGTAACTGACAGCGACCTCATATATCGACTTCAGAATGACCGACAGAAACACCGGTGCATCCTGAGGCCCCCATCCGAAGAGACCCATTACTGCACCTTCCACCGAGGTTATCTCTTTGTTAGTCGAAGCTGTTCCGGCAGCGCCTTCGTCCACCCGCTCGATTGCGCCGAGACTGATGCCCTTTTCCAGCGCGCCGATATCGATTTCCGCTTTCATCTGCTTTTTCTTCAGCCCGCTGACCTTTTCGATTGCCGGAGTCCCTTTGGTGAAAATAAGAATGAACCCTTTTATCAGCGCCGCGCGGACTTTTTCGATCACTTTCTTCGGAGCTTTTTCCATCACCTTGGCGTTCAGCCCCGAATCGGCATCCTTCAGCCTGACCGCCATCAGAGTCTTTTCCTTCTCCTGGGTGATCTGCATCTGATGCAGTAATATCTTTCTCTCGCGTTTTGTGTACCGCGATTTCCGGTTTTCCGTCAGAATGTCGGAAATGCCCTCAATGCTTTTAAATTCTTTTATGACGATTTCATTCTTCCTGAACAGTCCCACTGGCAATACCTTCTTTCATAATGCTGACTGTCGCGCTGGTGCCCAGACGCGACGCTCCTGCTTCGATCATTTTTTCAGCAGACGCAAGATCTCTGATGCCGCCCGACGCTTTCACAAGGGCTTCATCTCCCACAGTGTCTTTCATCAGTCTGACTTTTTCCGCTTCCGCACCGCCCGCAGAAAATCCGGTCGAAGTTTTAACGAAGTCCGCGCCGGCATCGACCGCCAGAGTGCAGGCCTTTCTGATTTCCTCATCCGTCAGAAGACAGGTCTCCAGTATTACTTTGAGTATCGCGTCGTGTTCGTACACGATGCCCGCCACGGCGGCAATGTCATTGCTGACATCATCGAAGCGCCCGTCTTTCAAGGCGCCGATGTTTATCACCATGTCTATTTCCGCGGCACCTGCGGAGCAGGCCATATCAGCTTCGAACGCCTTGGCATCGGTGCACATCGCGCCCAGAGGGAAACCGACTACGCAGCAGACATTGACATCACAGTCGGTCAGCTGCTGGGCCGCGAACTCCGCATAGCACGAATTAACGCATACCGAAGCAAAGTCATATTCGCGCGCTTCAGCGCACAGTTTTTTTATTTCTGCCTCTGTCGCCTCAGGCTTCAGAAGCGTATGGTCAAAATACTTGGCAAATTTCATTATCGTCCTCCTGTTTTCATCCACTCTATCATTTGAGGTGTTTTATTTCAATATCGGACCGCATCAGCGCTGCAAAGATCACGGTGCCGGCAGCGGCGAATACAATCAGGATAGCCGCCAGAGTCCTTATATCTCCGAAGAATCTGGCCCCCGATATTATCATACCCACGCATCCCAGCATCGTATTCGAAAAGTTGATAAGGGATGACACCGATCCGGTATCTCCCTCCTGCTGCTCCAGAAGTATCGCCGTGCTGAGAGGTCTCATCATACTGATGAACACCGAACAAAGGGCAAACGACGCGAAGAACATCCACGGGCTGAGGGAACCGAAGAATAAGAGAAGCACACTGCCGGTTATTACTGCCCCGAAACCGAGAATATTCATGCTTCGCGGCTGCATCCTCCCCATCAGTCTGATGTACAGCAGCGGACCGCAGAGAGAACATCCCGCGTTCGCCGCAAAGAACAGACTGTACGCCTGTGCGCTCAGTCCGAAATCGTCCTGATAGATGAACGAGCAGAGGCTGAGGTATGACATGAAAGGCGCGTTCAGAAGCGCCGCGCTGAGAAGATACGGGGCGAAAGATTTATTTTTCAGCACGAAAAACAGTCTGCCTATGCTGCCGCCCGACGAACCTGCAAACCGTTTCTCCGCGGGAATTGTTTCCTGCGTAAAAAGAGCGGCTATCGTACAGAGAAGGCCCACTCCTATCAGCACCGCAAATGTCGTCCTCCAGGTCGCGACTTTCAGTATGAGGCCGCCTGCGACCGGCGCCAGCATCGGCCCGATCGCCGAAAATGTCTGCACGACACCTATCATCCTGCCTCTGATGCCTTCACTGAAAATATCCTTTATCAGCGCAGTCGACACGGAAACCATGGCGCCGGCTCCGATCCCCTGCACTATTCTAAACGCGATCAGCATCCATATGCCTGACGAAAGGAAGCATCCAGCGCTCCCGGCCATGTAGGTGACCGCTCCAAAGATCAGCAGCGGACGCCGCCCGTATTTGTCGCTGACCGGTCCGAAGATCAGCATGCCCAGGGAAAAGAAAAAGAAAAATGCGAGAAGAGTAAGATCCATCATCGCATCCGTCGTCCCAAATGCTTTGACCAGCGACGGAAATGCCGGCAGATACATGTCCGTTGAAAAGGGGCCGAACATATTCATGATCACGATGAAGGCTATCATACCCTTCTGCCCGAGATATTTCTGTTCGACCAGCATATTTGTTTTTTCGTTTTTGTCATTCGTTTTTTTGCTCATAATGGTATTATAACACCCGCGGCGGATAATAAAACAGGGAAACCCCGAAGGATCTCCCTGCCGATTCCTGTTGTCTTTAGAAACACTTGCTCCATCCGCAGCTCTTGCAGACATTGCAGCCGCCTTCGAAAACAAGCGGTTCGCCGCACTCAGGGCAGATAGTTTTATCCACGCCTACGTTTGTTACGGCCTTGGGTTTGGGCGCTTTTTTCTTAGCCTTTGCCGCTGCTCTCTTGGCAGCTTCCCCGTCCTTGAATCCGAGCTGTTCCTGTATTTCGTTATACATATCGAGCAGCGCATATCCTACTGCCATCGGGCAGCATGCACCCTTGCTCGTATCTTTCTGCGTCGCTCTTCTGACTGTGTACGATGGACACGATCCGCACGAATTGAGCTGATCGATGATCGTATAAATATCGATGCCGCCTCTGGCGCATATCGAAATCATACGCGACAGGCCAACCATGAACTGGTTGCATCCGCCTGTAGAGCCCTTGGAAAGATATGTTTCGAGGAGGACTCCCGTATTAGGATCGAACAGTGCTATGCAGTGAAGGCTGCCGCATCCGGTGACCAGTTTTCTCTTCTTGCCGATGACATCGTCGGTAACGAGAACTATCTGTCCTCTGTCGAGTCCTTCGCCGGCAGTGGAAGGTTTAGTATCCTCCGTGGTCAGGATGCCTGTGCGTCTGCAACCGTCCCGGAACAGCGTGATACCTTTCAGGCCCTTGCTGAAAGCATATTCATAGAGATTCTCCGTCTCTTCCACCGTAAAGTGATTGTCTACGTTGACCGTTGAACTGATCGACGCGTCCACGTGTGTCTGCCACACACTCTGCATGTCCACTCTCTGGTGATAATTCAGAGCGCCGGCTGTCACGAAAAATTCCGGCAGCTCCGAGTCAGACGCCAGCTTATGCGCCTTCATGTAATTCTCCACGATTTTTGTATATACCTTGTAGTAAACATCTGTCCCGTGCAGAGACTCTGTCTTGCGTTCGTAGAAATTAGCAAATATCGGCTCGATGCCGCCCGAGATCCCGAGCATCGTCGATATCGTTCCGGTCGGCGCGATCGTCATGATCTGCGAGTTTCTCAGCCCGTACTTTTTGACCAGTTCTTTTGTCTGCTCAGTCGTATTCGCAGTGAAGAACGGCGTCGTCGTTATCTCATCTATATTGCATTTCGGGAATGCTCCCTTTTCTTTTGCGAGTGCAGCGGATGTAGCAATCGCTGTATCGACCATGCTGAAGCCTATTCTGTCGCAGATATCCAGCGCATTGTCATCGCCGTATGTGACGCCGAGTTTTATCAGCATGTCAGCAAGACCCATGATCCCCAGCCCTATCTGTCTCCAGTCATTGACGCTTTCTCTCTGCTCCGGAAGCGGATGCAGAGGCATGCCTTCCTCCAGGACCTCATTGAGTCCGCGGACACATATGCCTACTGCTTCTTTGAAGCCCTCAAAATCGAATTTTGCATTCGGTGTGAACGGATCGAGCACGAATTCGGAAAGATTCATGCTGCCGAGCAGACACGAACCTCCCGCCGGAAGCGGCTCCTCCGCGCACGGATTGACACCCGCATATGAAAACGACTTTGTATTGCTGAGCAGATTCCAGCTCTTCACGCGGTCCCAGAACAGAGCTCCCGGTTCTGCATAATCCCAGTTCGTCTCTGCCATATGATGGAAAAGCTCTCTTGCGTCGACGATGTTTTCGACAACCTCTCCCGTCGTGGATCTCTGGTAATGCAGTCTGAACTTCGAATTTGTTTTGACTGCTTCCATGAATTCATCCGAAATACGGACAGAAATATTGGCCTTGGTAACTTTGTTAAGATCTGTTTTCAGATCGATAAATTCTTCCAGATCCGGATGAGAACAGTCTATGGAAATCATCAGAGCCCCTCTTCTGCCGTTCTGTCCGATAAGTTCTGTGACCATGGAATAAAGCTGCATGAACGATACCGCTCCGCTTGTTTCCTTGGCCGCATTATTTATTTTGGCACCCCTCGGCGACAATCCGGAAATATCCACTCCGCATCCTCCGCCGTAGCTGTATGTACGCGCCAGCTTTTTGGCGCAGTCAAAAATACTCTCTATATTATCTTCCGGCGGCTGCACTACATAACAGTTCGAAAGTGTAACTTTTCTGCCTTCATATTCCAGTGCTCTGTTCGAAAGTATCCTCCCCCCGAAGAGGAACTTTTTTTCTTTTATCATGCGGCCTACTTCTTTATTTCCGCCGCTCACTCTCTCGACCCACTGATCAAAAGTCTCTTCACCGTCTCTGTATTTACGGTTCCATATGTCTATTCCGAGCTGATTGTCTTCACCCAGCCACTCTTCTATATTCATATTCCCTCCTTCTGCAAACAACAATATATGGTGTGCGCGTTATTATCTTACAACAATATATCGCACTTCGCAAGGCTAATTTTTTGTTTTGACAATGTTTTTAGCGGGCCGTCCCGCCGAGACGGCATATTACCTGGCCTGACGGGTTTTCCAGCTTACAGCCACGAAAAACGGGCACAAAAAACTGCACACCGGAAAATCGTTTTCCCGATGCGCAGCCGTATTTTATGTTGTCGATTACTCTGCCTGTGCAGCTACTTCTGCAGCAAAGTCGTCCTGTCTCTTCTCGATGCCTTCGCCGACTTCATAACGTATATATGAAGCGACTTTCATGTCCTTGCCAACAGCCTTGCCGGAATTGGCAACGTACTCTTCGATCGTAACGTCATTGTCCTTGACGAACTTCTGATCAACGAGGCAGACCTCTTTGAGTTCTTTCTTGATTTTGCCTTCAACGATCCTGTCAGCCATTTCCGGCTTCTTGCCTTCGTTGAGGACTTCCTGCTTCAGGATCTCTTTCTCGTGGTCGAGATATGCCTGATCTACCTGGCTCTCGTCGAGGAACTCAGGTTTCATCGAAGCAACCTGCATAGCAACATCCTTGCCGACTGCTGCGACTTCTTCAACTGCTGCTTCTGTCTGTATTCCTACGAGTACAGCGATCTTGCCCTGATTGTGGAGATATCCGGAATAAACAACTCCCGGTTCAGCGACTTTCTCGAATCTTCTGATGTTCATGTTCTCGCCGATCTTGGAGATCTTCTGTGTGAGAGTTTCATCAACAGTTCCGTCCGGTCCGAAGTCCAGAGCCTTGAATGCATCCATATCTGCCGCATCATTATCCAGAGCGAGCTTAGCCAGTCTTTCTACAAAATCGATGAATTCCTGGTTCTTGGCCACGAAGTCAGTTTCTGAATTGACTTCTACGACTGCTGCCGATTTTCCGTCAGCGGCAATAGCGAATTTTGCCAGACCCTCTGCCGCGATCCTGCCTTCTTTTTTCTTTACTTTCGAAAGTCCCTTTTCTCTCAGGACTTCGATAGCCTTATCTATATCTGCATCAGCCTCTTCCAGAGCCTTTTTGCAGTCCATCATACCTGCGCCTGTTATTTCACGCAGTTCTTTAACCTGCTGTGCTTTAATAGCCATAGTGCATTTCCTCCTATATGTCCGAATTAAGCTTCCTCTTCTGTTGATTCTTCTGTTGCTGCTTCTTCCGCTGCATCAGCATCAGCTTCTGCCGCTTCTTCCGATACCTCTTCAGGAGCCTCGTCATAAGCTTCGCCCTGGTTTGCTTCGATGACTGCGTCAGCCATGGAACCCGCGATCAGCTTGACTGCTCTGATAGCATCGTCGTTTGCAGGAATAATGTAATCCACGTCGTCAGGATCACAGTTTGTATCTACGATGCCGATAACAGGGATTCCGAGGATCCTTGCTTCTTTAACAGCGATTCTTTCTTTCTTAGGGTCAACTACGAACATAGCTGCCGGCATTCCGTGCATGTCCTTGATGCCGCCGAGGAACTTTTCGAGTTTCTCAGCTTCACGGCGAAGCGAAAGAACTTCCTTCTTCGAAAGCTTTTCAAATGTGCCGTCTTCAGCCATCATGTTGATATCGTTCAGTCTCTTGATTCTCTTTGAAATAGTCTTGTAATTTGTGAGCATTCCGCCGAGCCATCTCTGGTTGACATAGAACTGTCCGCATCTCTTTGCTTCATCTGCGATAGCTGCCTGAGCCTGCTTCTTCGTTCCTACAAAAAGGATAGGTCTGCCGCTTGCTGCGACATCCTTCATGAATGCATAAGCCTGATCGATGAGTTTTACCGTCTTCTGAAGATCGATGATGTAGATACCGTTTCTCTCGGTGAAGATGTAAGGAGCCATCTTAGGGTTCCATCTTCTTGTCTGATGTCCAAAATGGACGCCTGCTTCCAACAACTGTTTCATTGAAACTACTGCCATATTCTTTT
>JALCRY010000022.1 GCA_022652985.1 Eubacteriaceae bacterium
AAGCCTGTTTGTTTTCTTTATTACTCCGTTGATAAAATGTGCAGATGATAAACTCACGAGGAGTCTGTCATGTCCTATAATACCAACATGCGCTGCCAGTGTCCATGTCGGTTTTTCACCGTTCATCGCTCCTATCACCGTAAGCGGTGTCGGGTAAAGCGCAAGCTGCGCGCCTAAATTCTTTTTCATGTTAATTTCCCTTTCTATTCTGACATCATGTCAGCAGCTATATTATAGCTCTATCCTGACACCGTGTCAACGCATGTTATTATTTGAAATTCGAAGCTGCTGTGAAGTTTGTGATGATCCTGTCATGTCTGTCCGAAGGCTTTCTGAACTCTTCTGTTTCTTCATTGACATGACATTATTGTCACGTAAGATAGCTCTCAAAGAGAAGGGAGTTATCTTATGGTTATCAATAAAATCAAAAAATCAGCAGTTGTACTGCTGACAGCCGCTGCGGCATTTTCTTTTTCCGTAATGCCGCTGCCGGCAAACGCCGCAGACATCATGACGACAGGACAGGTCCCGTCAGGAATTACCGCCGCCGCGGTCGACTACAACACAGTCAAAGTCACCTGGAATGCGTCGGCGGGAGCTTCTGCCTACAATGTGTACCGCGCAAAGGGGAACGGAAGCTACACACTCAAATCCACAACATCCGGCACGTCATACACTGCCGATAATCTCGCGACGGGGTCGACTTACCATTTCATAGTAACGACAGGGAAACTGATAAGTTCATCCTCCTCAGCGCAGACACAGTCCCTCGCCTCAGTCTCATCTGTGACGGAAGTATCCGCTAAACCAAAACTCGCTCAGACATCTGTATCCGCATCGACGAAATCATATCAGACAATCAAAGTATCATGGACCGCAGTCGCAGGCGCAAACAAATACAAGGTTTACCGCAAGAAGGGATCCGGCAGCTATAAAAAGATCAAAACAACTTCGGCCAAATCTTACACCAGCAGCGGTCTGAGATCGTCGACGGCATATACATATAAGGTCAAGGCCGTCCGCTCGACAAGCACATATTCCTACGCGAAATCCGGGGCCAATACTGCTTCGGCCAAAACAAAATCATTTGATGCCGACGGCAGGATCCTCAGCACCGCCAACAGCAAACGCGGCTGCAAATATGTCTGGGGTGCTCAGGGCCCGGGCAGTTTCGACTGCAGCGGTTACGTTTACTGGGTCTACAAAAATGCTTCCGCGACCACAAAAACATTCGGCAGAAAAACAGCCCAGGGATATTACTCGAGCATGAAGCAGTACAGTGTCGGCAGCAGCCTCAGCAATGCTTCGAAAGGCGATATCCTCCTCATCGGTTCGAGCAGATCCAGCATCGTGCACGCCGCCATATATTACGGCAGCCACACCATGATACACGCCAGCAGCTCGGCAGGCAAAGTGACCGTCTCGCCGACAAGCTATTACCACATAGTCGCGATATTGCATTTACCGCGCAAATAAAAAAGAGCGGCATGGCCCGGAGGTCATGCCGTTTTAATTCTCACCGTAATTTTTACTCGAAAAAATCTGCGCATTTTTTCAGTTCGCTGATTATCTTTATGTGCTGCGGACAGGCATTTTCGCACTGACCGCATTCGATGCAGTCCGACGCTTTTCCTTTGCCTCTAGTCGCAAATCCGTAATTCATCTTCGCGCCCGCTTCATTTCCGTACATGAGTTCAAAGTTCATGGCGTTGAAAATGTCGGGGATATTTATTTTCTGCGGACATTCCTTAGTGCAGTAATGACAGGAAGTGCACGGTATGCGCGGAAGTTTTTCAATGACCCCGCGGGCCTTCGCGACAGCCGCCTGCTCTTCTTCATTCAGCGGTCTGAAGTTCTCCATAAACGAGATGTTATCCTTCATCTGATCTATATCCGACATTCCCGAAAGCACTGTCAGCACACCGTCAAGCGACGCTGCAAATCTGATTGCCCACGAAGCCGGAGATGCCTCCGGATCTATTCCCGCAAACACTTCCTTTGCTTCATCCGGTATATTGACCAGCATTCCGCCCTTGACCGGCTCCATGACAGTCACCGGAAGTCCGTGCGATCTCACGAGTTCATAATTCTTGCGGGCCTCGACGACCTCGCTTTCCCAGTCGGCGTAATTGATCTGCAGCTGGACGAATTCCATCTCGGGATGATCCTCCAGGATCTTTTCCAGTGTCTCCGCTTTATCGTGGAACGAAAATCCGAGATGCCTTATCCTGCCGCTTTCCTTCAGTCCTTTGAAGAAATCCCACATGCCATAGTTGTCAAAGACTTTTGTCCTGTCATTTCCGAGATTATGCGCCAGATAATAATCTATGTATTCCAGCCCTGTGTTCTCAAGCGAAGTCTCAAACATCGCCTTCGCCTCATCAGCGTTTTTTGCTCCGATCCAGGCGGCATTCTTTGTCGCGAAAACAAACTTATCCCGCGGATATCTTTCAACGAGCGCCTTCCTTATCGTCTGCTCTGAATCTCCGTACGCTCTTGCTGTATCAAAATAATTGAATCCTGCGCCGAGAAACAGATCCACCATATCCGCCGTCTGCTCCAGATCACTCTTTCCGTCTTTCTGCGGCAGCCTCATAAGACCGAAACCCAATTTCTTTTTAATTTCTTCTCCTATCATTGCTCCGTCCTTTCTTTTTCCCTGTGCACTTATCATAACACTTAAAGTCAGCTTTAAGTCAAGCCGTAAAAAACGTGCCGTTCTCCACCGAAACCAAAATGGCATCGGCTCCGTTTTTTCGCGGTGCAGATGCCATTTTCCTTTATTCGTGTATGTTCGTCCATTTTGCGGCATTGACGACCGTACAGCGGTAATGCGCCGGCCATTCGCGGAAAACCGGCGTCATGTACAGTATCCTCTCGAAAATATCGTGCGGCATCGAGTCCCATCTTCCGAAGGTCATTACAGTTTTTTCGCCATCCGATTCATACTTTCCGCTGATCGAGCCGCAGCTCTCCATGTCTATTTTTATTTTTCCTTCGCTGCTCTCTTTGCCGACAGCAGGCGAAAAAGAGATGCCTGCCGCATCAGTTGTGATCTGCGCCAGCCTTCCGTCAGCGTTCCATTTATATGTTATGCCGTCTTTTATATACGTTCTGTCTTCATCCGCTTCCACCTCACTGCCCGTGAAACATTCCGGAGCGAAAAGATAATATCTGCAGTCCAGAGAATATCTGGCCAGCGTCCGCGCTCTGCCGTTTTTTCTCACGCTCACAGGCGGCTTGTCCGGAGACATCCTGCGGTCTCCTATCCTGATGTCATAACGGCAGTTGTCCGCATCCATCAGCTCGCACTGGAGCAGCATGAACAGCGGCATCCCCGAAGGATCGCCTACTTTGCCTCCGGTAGGCGCAAGTATGTCCATGTCCAGATCAGCTTCCCTTTTTCTGATGTTCTCATCGGCATCCGCGTAGATCTTCCGTCCTGCTGAATCCGTAAACTCAAAATGGATGTGGCCGCCTCTGGAACTGCCTTCTATGACCGCGCCGTTGATATGCGTGCGTATGCGCTCATGCAGACCTTTTCCGTAAGATCTGAAATCATCGCCTTCGCTTCCGATGTGATCGTATACATCAACATATCCGTCACGTCTGTAGGCAATGATCCGCGGATCTTCACGCGTGCCGATCAGCTGAAGCTCAAGCCTTCTGTAAACTTCATCCGGATCATTGTCAAAATTGATCAGAGCCAGTTTCCGCACCGGCAAAGACTTCAATATGAAAGGTAAAAACATTTTCCCCATAACTATCCCCCTGAATATTATCTTGCTGATGCAAGATTGACTGATACTATTTTCTTCACGTGGAAGTAATACCATACCAGGAATACCCCCGTGATGACCCATGTGACAGGATATGAAACGCACAAAGAAACGTACGCCATCATTGATCCGTAGGCGTCGAATATCGCATGAAAACCGAAGACGATCCACACTATTCTGACCAGACAGACTCCTATCATGGTCGCGAGCATCGGCACCAGCGGACGGTTCATTCCCCGCACGCAGCCCGTTGCGACATTCATGATGCCGCAGGTCCAGTATGTCGGCATGAAAACCATCATTCTGCGTATACCGCGGCTTACTGCTTCTGCTGATGTAGGCAGATAAACTCCCAGGACAGGTTTCGCAAAAATAAGGAATGTGAATCCCATTACACATCCTACCAGCGTCGACAGCCATACTGCCGAGGCAAATATTTTATTGAACCTTTCATCTCTTCCGGCTCCGTAGTTCTGACCGGTAAATGTCGTTGCGCCCTGGTTGAAAGCGTCCATCGATACCCATACGAATCCTTCTATATTTGACGCCGCGGCGTTGCCCGCGACATAAAGCGTCCCCAGCGAATTGACCGAAGACTGTATCATTACATTGGAAACAGCAAACACCACAGACTGCAGTCCCGTCGGCAGTCCCATGCGGAATATCGTCCTGGCCTTGCTGCGGTATATTTTCAGATCCTTCAGTATGATCCTGCACGGGCCTCCGATATGCCTCAGCCTGTTTATTATGAGGATCGCGGATATCAGCTGTGAAGCGACTGTGCCTATGGCAACTCCGGCGACTCCCAGGTGAAATTCTATGACCAGGAAGAGATTCAGCGCCACATTCACGCATCCGGCGAAGAACAGATAGTACATCGGCCTTTTGGTATCTCCTGTAGTAATAAGCACTGCTCTCCCGAACGTATATATCATAAACCACGGTGTGCCGAAGAAATATATCCTGAGATACAGTGTCGACTGACCGATGACATCCGCCGGCGTCGCCATCCAGGTGAGGAAAAGATGCGCACCCAGTATTCCCACGGCCGACACAACCAGTCCGCACAATATTCCCATCATTACTGTCGTATGTGCATCTCGGCCCACGTCGACATAGCGCTTCGCCCCGATATCAGTCGAGATGACTACCGTCGCGCCTATTGAAAGTCCGAGGAAGAAATTGATCAGCAGATTGATGAGAAATGTCGTCGAGCCGACTGCCGCTACGGCATCGGCGCCGACAAACTGCCCTACTACAATAATGTCCGCAGCGTTGAACAACAGCTGCAGAATACTGGTAAGAACGATAGGCATGCAAAATTTGAACATTTTGCTTGCTATCGGACCCTGCGTCATATCCAATTGTTTGCTTTTTTTGTCAGCAGCCAACCAAATCCCTCTCTCTGTACCTCTCTTACAATAGTGTTAATTATATCACCTGTGTCAAGCTTCTTTCCACAAAAAAGACCGCCTCCGAATTCGTTCCCGGAAGCGGCCGTTTCAACTTATTGGGAGTTAAAGAAAAATTTCCGGTTCCGCTCTCCTCGCATAACCGAGTTCGAGCTCTTCCTTATGATAAAGGTACTTCGGATCGTCGAAATATTTTGCCCCCGCCGGGCATTTCTTCACGCATGCGCAGCACTTCATACAGATCCCCGAGATCACCGAAACATCGTCCATATCTATCGAACCCATAGGGCACACCTGAACGCATGTCATGCATCCGGTGCATTTCTCCATGTCGGTCTTAGGCTTCACCTTGAGTATGTTTACCGGATTGCCCGCTCTGTCGCGCGGAGTATAGTAAGGCCTCAGCGGGTCCTCGCCTTTTACGCCGACAGGAGCTCCCGGCTGTTCGAGGCCGGATATCTTTTCCGCCGCTAGATCTGCAAATCTCAGGGCCTCCGCGATATCCTTCTCATCAGGCCTGCCCGCTCCGAGAATTTCCGAAAACGAATGCTCGCCGATGAACGCCGCACCGGCAACCGTATGGAATCCGTCCTTTTCCAGGATGTTCCTCAGTTCTATCAGCGCATCGTCGTAATTTCTGTTTCCATACAGCACCACAGGGACAGCAAGGGCGCCGCAGCCTCTCACTGTATCAAGGTACTTCAGAAGAACGTTCGGAACCCTTCCGGCTATTACCGGCGTGCCGAATATCACGAGATCGTTTTCGCCGAATACAGGATCGTCTCCGTGCGAACCGAACCCGCCTTCCCTTGCACCGGGCAGAGTGAAGTCGAAAGTTCCGAATTCCGCGCCGAGCCTGTCTGCAGCCTCATGCGCAATAGCGGTAACGGTTTTCTCTGTTGTATATGTCGCGCTGAAATACATCGCGCATACTCTTTCGATCTTCATTACAGCACCTTGCTCAGAAAGTTCCTGGTTCTTTCATTTTTCGGACTGCCGAATATTTCTTCCGGCGTTCCCTGTTCGCAGACAATGCCTTCGTCGATGAACAGTATTCTGTCGGCCACTTCACGTGCAAAGCCCATTTCGTGTGTTACTATCGCCATCGTCATACCCTGTTCGGCCAGTTCGCGCATTACTTCGAGAACTTCTCCTACCATCTCAGGGTCGAGTGCCGACGTCGGCTCGTCGAAAAGCATTACCTCAGGTTCCATCGCCAGCGCCCTCGCTATTGCGACACGCTGCGCCTGCCCGCCTGAAAGCGATGCCGGATAAACATCTGATTTATCGTCCAGTCCGACTCTCTGCAGCAGCTCGTGCGCCAGCTTCTCCGCGGCTTCTTTCGAAACACCCTTGGTTTTCATCGGCGCCAGCGTAACATTTTCCAGCGTCGTCATATTCTGAAAAAGATTGAAGCTCTGGAAAACCATTCCCAGCTTCTGTCTTATCTTATTGATATCCGATTCTTTCGAATTGATCTGCTGCCCGTCGAGCAGGACCTTTCCGGTCGTCGGCTCTTCCAGCAGATTGAGGCAGCGCAGGAATGTGCTCTTGCCCGATCCCGACGGTCCGATGATGCATACGACTTCTCCGTCCTTGATCGTTTCTGTAATGCCCTTGAGAACCTGCAGATCTCCGAATGATTTAGTTAATTCAATTACTTCTATCACTGACTGCCATCCTCCTTTCCATATAAAGCACGAGCCTTGAAAGAGGTATCGTGAGCGAGAGATAAACGATCGCCACGCCGAGATATGCAGGCCATGCTTCAAATGTCTGTGAAGCCCACAGCATGCCGACACGAGTAACTTCTACTATCGCTATTACCGACAGCACCGCCGTCTCTTTGATCAGTGTGATAAATTCGTTGCCGAGCGCCGGCAGAATGATCCTGAACGCCTGCGGGATAACGATGTATCTCTTCGTCATTGCATTCGTCATGCCGAGCGAACGCGCCGCCTCGATCTGGCCGCTGTCGACTGCCTGCAGTCCGGCTCTTATTATCTCAGCGACATATGCCGCACTGTTCAGTCCGCATGCCAGCATGCCGCAGAGCGGTTCTATGCCTCTCCATGTAAAAAATATGCCGTTCGCCTGGAGCAGCCCCGGCAGGCCTCCGTAAAGAATGAGTGCCTGTACCAGAAGCGGCGTGCCTCTGATGATCTCGACATATACAGAAGCGATCACTTTCAGGATCCTGTGCTTTGACAGCTTCCCGAGAGCAACAAGAAGACCGAGACCTACGCCGATAATAACAGCTACCGCCGTTATCTCGAGGGTCATCAGAAGTCCTGTATACGCGACTCCTATTCCTTTCAAATAAATCATTTTGTACCTTCCATGTTATAGATTATTTTATCTCAAAAACCTTTATTGCCCCGGGCGATAACGCACGGGGCTAAAGGAATTGATTTCATTTATCAGTCTGTTCCGAGTTTCCAGTCTTTCATGATCTTGTCGAATGTGCCGTCGTCTTTGATGTTCTTGAGTCCTTTGTTGATCTTATCGCAGAGTTCAGTATTGTCCTTCTTGACTGCGAAAGCGAAATGCTCAGCATCCAGAGTATCTCCTACGATCTTGATCGTGTTAGGCTTCTTGGCAATGTAGTTTTCTGTAACAGGCTTGTCGTTTACGAGCGCGTCGATCGTGCCGTTCGTAAGATCCGTAACAGCTTCGTTGAGTCCGTTGTATATCTTGGCCTGCTTGATCTTGCCCTTCTTGGCGAGAGCCTGGATCATGTCGGAACTTGTCGTTCCCGTCTGAGCGCCGATGATCATATCTTTTGTGAAATCGTCCTTGCCCTTGATCGTGTTGTTGTCTTCCTTGACCGCAACTACGAGACCGCTGTCATAATATGTATCTGAGAAAAGAACTTCTTTTTCTCTGTCCTTTGTATCAGCCATACCTGAGGCGATAATATCTATGTTGCCCGATTTAACTGCCGGAATAAGTCCGTCAAATGACATGTTCTTCCACTCGAGCTTGAAGCCCTGATCCTTGGCGATCGCTTCCATCATATCGTAATCCGCTCCTGCCAGCTGCTTGGAATCTTTTTCATCCGTCGTATCGAACGGCGGAAATGTAGGCTCCATAGCAACTACATATGTAGGCCAGGTCGAGCTGTTGCCCTGTGCTCCGCTTCCGCATGCCGACAGCGATAATACTGTTGCAACTGCCAGTGCCGCTACCAGCAATATTTTTAACTGCTTTTTCATTCTTCTCTCCTCCTAAATAACATTATATGTATTCAATTTGAATAAGCTTTTATAATAATACAGCAAAGTTAATATAAATGCAATACTATTGTCTATTTCAGACAATATCTACTTTTAGTACAATAAATAGTGTGGTATAAATAATCCGGAGGAAACTGATTTGGAGAAATACAGTGTAAATGATATCAATAAATTTCTGATCACAGACGACGATACCGGCCTGACATATCTCGGCGGCAATCAGGAGTGGTACGGGAAGTTTTTCAGGCGGCTGGCAGGATGCGGCCCGACAGCCGCTGCGAATATTTTCAAATATCTCGGAACGGACAAGCTGCCCCCGGGATCAGTGCGGAAAACCGATACTCTCAGGCAGTACAAGACGCTGATGAATGAAATGTGGGATCACGTAACACCCACTTCACACGGAGTTTACTGCACTGAGATATTTTACGACGGATGCCTGAGCTTCGCCGAATCAAAGGGCTTCCGGATCGATTATAGTTTCATTGATGTCCCGGATATCGCGGATGTCGATAAAGGAAAAGCCTCAAGGCCTGCTCTGTCCGCAGTTATTGATTTTGTGAAAAACGGACTTGCGCACGATCTTCCTGTAGCGTTTCTCAGTCTCGACAGCGGAAGCGAACGGTCGATCGACAGGTGGCACTGGATCACAGTAATATCCCTGGTGATCCGTGATGACGAACAGGCATCGGTCGATTTTCTCGATGCGGGCATTATCAAACACGCTGATCTTGCCGGCTGGTACCGCACGACAAAAGAAGGCGGAGGTTTCGTGATAATATCTCCCGCCTGTGATACAATATAAACCTGAAGGGAAACAATATTATGACTCATACTATAGATATGATAGATTTTATTCTGACGGCTGTTGCCGTATGGATAGTCTTCTGTGTCATCAGATACATGCTCCTGAAAAAGAACGGGAGCGCCGATATGAAAAAGCTGCTGCATCTGACAACAGCTTATTTCTATTTCGTGATACTGATTTCCATTATGCTTCTGCCGGTCGTTCTTTCGGCACCTTACCGGGGAATGTTTTCACCGTCGTTCGTCATGACAGTATCAGCGGCTGAATTTTCGGGCAGCGCATTCATCTATAAACTCGGAAATCTGCTGCTGTTTATTCCGCTGCCGATATGCCTTTATATATGCGGTGCGAAACGCCTGGCTGAGATCAGATATGCTCTGGTTTCGGGCATCATCTTTTCCCTGGGAATAGAAATACTGCAGCTCGCGGAAGGCCTGGCCGGAATCGCCTACAGATACACGGGCCTCACGGATGTCCTTCTCGGCACAGCAGGAGCGCTGGCAGGCTGGAACATGATCCGCACGCACAGAAAGAGGTGATCACATGTCATTTTTAAAAGAGATAAGCATAAAAACATCAGAGCATACGCAGATGGTCGACATTACTGCGCAGGTCGCCGCGGCAGTCAGAGAAAGCGGGGTTCAGGACGGACTGTGTGTTGTTTTTTCCGACCATACGACCGCTGCCGTCACGATCAACGAAAATGCCGATCCCGATGTTCAGAGGGATTTCATCAAAGAGATCAATAAAATAGTTCCCTGGGACGACGGCTACCACCACCGGGAAGGCAATTCAGCCGCGCATCTCAAAGCGAGCATGACCGGCGCCTCGGAAACAGTCATCATCTCGGGCGGCAAACTGCATCTCGGCATATGGCAGGGAATTTATTTTCTCGAATACGACGGGCCGAGAAACCGGCACGTCTCCGTAAAAGTCATCGCCGGATAAACATTGAACATTACAGCATCTTCTCCGCTTCACGGCGGAGAATGTCTTTTTCATTAGGTATTTCTTCATCCATGACTCTGGCGAAAAGCGCTTTCAGTATTCTCCCTATCTCCGGGCCCTGCGGAACGCCGAGTTCCATAATATCTATGCCGTCTATCGCCATATCCCGCATCGAAAAACATTTCTGCTGTTCCAGGATATCCGACACGATCCCGCGGAATTTTTCGATATTCGCCACGCGCTCTTCGGCGCAGGACGGCGCCTGACTCGATACATCCGCAAGTTCGAGTTCTATCAGCATGTTAAGCTTCTCCTCCCCGAATTTTGCGAGCATGTGTCTGGCATGTTTTGCAGTCTGCTGAAAAACGATCCCGTGATTCCAGATCAGTTCTTTCACCAATGCAGTCGTTTTATTGTCGAACTTCAGCCGCTTCATCACCGACTCCGCCATCTCCGCACTCATGTGCTCATGGCCGTAGAAATGTCCCCATCCATCTTCGGTCAGCGTCATGCACGGCGGTTTGCCGATGTCGTGGAAAAATGCAGCCAGCTTGAGAGGCGCTGTGTTCATTACATAATGGACAACGTGAAGCGTATGCTGCCAGACGTCGTAACAGTGATAATCGTTTTTCTGATCGAGCCCGAACATCAGGACCGCCTCCGGAATTATTTCGCCGACGACTTTCCGGCATCTGTCGAGCGACTGCAGAGAACCTATCCCTGTCAGCGTCTTGACAAATTCCTCTCTGATCCTCTCTTCGGAAATGTTATGAAGCAGGTACGCGTATTTATTCATTGCGTCATATGTGTTTTTTTCTATCGTAAAACTGAGCTGCGCGCTGAACCGCATAGCTCTCATTATTCTCAGCGCATCCTCGAGATACCGCTCTGCCGGATTTCCCACGCACCTTATGATGCCGGCCCGCAGGTCTTCCCGGCCGCCGAAAATATCGATCAGCCCGCGCTTTTCATTGTAAGCCATGGCGTTCACTGTGAAGTCGCGCCGCGCGAGATCATCTTCTATCGAACGCGAAAAGCGGACCGAATCCGGGTGCCTGTTGTCAGCGTACTTTCCGTCGATCCTGTATGTCGTCACTTCAAAAAGTTTATCGTTTATGAGGATGCTCACAGTACCATGTTTTGCTCCTGTATCAAATATCCGCCAGCCGCTGTAATACTCTCCGTTTTTTCCGCCCGTCTTTTCCGGCTTGCCGAAAATATCGAACATCTCCCACGGAGTCGCGTCAGTACACATGTCCCAGTCCGCCGGTTCTGCCCCGCGCAGAGCATCTCTCACACATCCGCCCACTATAAAAGCTTCATGTCCCGACTCTTCCAGGGCATTCATTATTTTCCCGACCGCGTCGGGCATTTTTAAATCATTGATCTTATCCATGCTTTGATTATAACACTTTAAAGAAGCGGTATGTAGTTCTGAAGGACTACTATCCACAGGAATATCGTAATGATGGAGAATACCGAAGCATAGGCCACCAGCTGCGCGGCCAGACTGTCGTCGCCGCCCATCTGCTGGGAAATGGTGTAAGTATTGACTGCCGTCGGAGCGCACATGGCCGCAAAGACAACGATGATCTCATAGTTGTTGAAGCCCAGCAGAATCGCTACGGGTATCATTACTGCCGGAACAAGCACCAGTCTGGCCAGGCACGTCCAGAAAATCTGTTTTTTGTAAGCCCCTGACGCGGAGAACGAAAATCCGGCGCCCAGCATGATGAGCATTACCGGTGTCGCGACCTGGCTCATTGATTTTATGACGCCTAAAGCCATATCAGGTATCGGAATATGCAGACAGGTAAAAAGCACACCTGCCGCAGCGCCGTGGATAAGCGGATTCATGGCTATCCCTTTCATGATCTTCTTAAAATCGGGCTTTCCTTTTCTTAAGGCTTCAAATACCACTACCGAACCGATATTGTAAACTATGATCGTCAGGGTAATAGCCAGCGCCATCAGGCCGAGATACTTCTTCCCCGCGACAGCTTCCATGACCGGCATCCCGACGTAGATCAGATTGCCTCTGAATATGGCCTGCACGATGACCGCCTGCTTGCTGTTGTCTTTCTCCAGTTTCGGCACAATGAAAAACGAGGCGATGATCACCACTATTACTGCAACAGGAATATAAACGATCAGACGCATATCCATGAAACCCGTAAAATCGTTCGAATAGAGATTATAGAAAATCATCACAGGCAAAAACAAATGGAAAATCACTCTGTTGATCGTATTGATCCCGTCAAGATCGATAAAGTTGATCTTTCGGCATATATATCCTATTGTCATAAGCACCATAAACGGGAATACCGCCTCAAATGCAATCTTAAATACTGTCATAACATTGCCAGTATAACACAAATCAGGCCACATTCGACAGCAAGTAAAAAATCAGGTGATGCGAATATCTAATACACCTGGCATTATTACTGATATATGACACGCCGGAGCGCGGGTATGTTCAAGGCAATGATCAGGGTGCGACCGAGGCTGCGATTGCGACTGCGGCCGTGGCTGTGAACGGGGCTGCGATTGCGGCTGCGGCCGTGGCTGTGAGCGGGGCTGCGATTGGGCTGCGATTACGGCTGCGGCCGTGGCTGTGAACGTGGCTGTTTGTATACCCTATTGCACGATTAGATGAGGTCTGCAGTCCAGATATCCGCTCAATAGGGTATACTGTTTCGCTGATCCCGGCTATTTGTATACCCTATTACACGATTAGATGAGGTCTGCAGTACCGATATCAGACCAATAGGGTATACTGTTTCGCTGATCCCAGCTACTTGTATACCCTATTACACGATTAGATGAGGTCTGCAGTACCGATATCCGTTCAATAGGGTATACATTTTCGCCGATCTCGGCTGTTTGTATACCCTATTACACGATTAGATGAGGTCTGCAGTCCAGATATCCGCTCAATAGGGTACACTGTTTCGCTGATCCCGGCTGTTTGTATACCCTATTACACGATTAGATGAGGTCTGCAGTCCAGTTATCCGCTCAATAGGGTATACATTTTCACTGGTCATGAAATGTCCCCATAGTTATGGGCAGGTATGAATTTGGAGAATCGTTATTCCAGACAATAAAAAGTTGCTTCCCTGTATGCCGGACACACTTCAGATCAAGGTCCCCTTTTCTCTGACAGTGATAAAACGTATCTGCCAATTAAAAAGGCCGCGCCTCAGAGGGTACCCTTAATAAAGTGGTGTTTTGCCTCTTAAGACCGCAGCCTGTTATTTTGTGATCATTTAATTTTTGATAAAGTGTAATTTATGTCTTTTTCGAACCGTTGCACTCGATAATGTGTACTACTGTCCCCAGCCGGGCATTCAAGCTCGATAATGTGTACTACCGTGTCCCCAGCCGGGCATTCAAGCTCGATAATGTGTATTGCCGTCCCCAGCCGGGCATCCAGGCTCGATAATTCGTTTCGCCGTTTTTAGCCGAACAGCGGTGTGCTGAAATATCTTTCAGCTGTATCCGGCAGAAGTGTCACTACCGTTTTGCCCGGTCCCAGCTCTTTTGCCAGTGCCAGGGCTGTGACTACATTCGTACCGCTGGAGATCCCGCACATGAGCCCTTCCTTCGAAGCCAGCTCGCGCGACATTTCTATTGCTTCTTCGTCTTTGACAATGAAAGTTTGTTCAAAGATGTCCTGATCGAGTATGTCAGGCACAACGCCGTCGCCTATGCCCATCTGCATATGCGTTCCGACTTTTCCGCCCGAAAACAGCGCCGCCTTTTCCGGTTCCGCCGCCCATATACGAATATCAGGGTTTGCATTTCTGAGTGCCTTGCCTATACCGGTGATCGTTCCGCCTGTTCCTATTCCGGAACAGAATCCGTCTATCTTTATTTCAGCCTGCTCTAGTATCTCACGGCCTGTATTTTCAAAATGAGCCGCAGTATTAGCTTCGTTTTCGAACTGCTGAGGTACATATACTCTCGGGTCCTGCTTCATCATCTCCAGTGTAGTTTCCAGACACTCCTGTATACAGTCTCCGATGTTTCCCGCATCGTGGACAAGTATTACTGTTGCTCCGTAAAGCTCCACGAGTTTTCTGCGTTCTTCGCTGACGGAATCCGGCATGACGATAACAGTCTCATAACCTTTGACCGCACCTACGAGCGCCAGGCCTATGCCCTGGTTGCCGCTGGTAGGTTCGACTATGATAGTGTCCTTATTGATCAGGCCGTTTTTCTCAGCTTCGCAGATCATATTGTACGCCGTTCTTGTTTTTACCGAGCCGCCGACGTTGACCGCTTCATATTTAACCAGTATCTGCGCCGAATCTTCGCCGCCGATCTTGTTGAGTCTTATGAGCGGAGTACCGCCTATAGCCTCCAATACATTACTGCAAATCATTTTCTCCTCCTGTTAATAATAATGTGTTTTTATTACCCATGTGAAGCGACTTCAACCATAAATTTGTCAAAAATAATGTCTATGTTACAAAAAACAATAATTCCTTTGTGTTTTTGTACAAATTTTTTCTCTAAAAAATATTGACAACCGCAAAAAACAGGTGTACTTTAAGTCCATAAAAAAGAATATCGTTAAAACGTTGAAGGAGACAAGTACTTCGGAATACCTGCTGAGCGAGGCGGAGTGAACCGGTGACAGTGAGAAACCGGGAGCAAGGAACCGAACGAATAACACTCCCGAGTACGAACTGAACGGGCATATGCCTTAGTAGGAGAGTCGGGTTCGGCCCGTTACAGCCGATACAGCTGTTGGGCTGGAAAAAGAGGGAGCTGCGATATGCAGTCCAAGATAGGTGGCACCGCGGATATGTGGCTATTCGTCCTATAAGTTATAGGATGATGGCCACTTTTTGATTGACCGGGTCTTGTCCCGGCCGTGCACGGGAGGTGCCGACAATGTGTTCGATAATGGGGAGTACAGTAAAAATCGATATGGCAGCGTATTGCAGATTTTTTGAAAAGACAAAATCCAGAGGGCCTGACATGACCAGAGTCCGCGAAACCAGATCAGGTATCATGGGCTTTCACAGGCTTGCGATCATGGATCTCGACGAAACCGGCATGCAGCCGTTCGTCTCCGGAGAAGACGTCTGCGTATGCAACGGGGAACTCTACGGTTTCCGCGAAGTCAGAAAATATCTTGCATCAATAGGCTATAAATTTGTTTCCGACAGCGACTGTGAGATCATTCTGCCGCTCTGGCGCGAATACGGAACGAAAATGTTCGGCATGCTCGATGCGGAATTCGCAATGATCATATATGACGCGGAGAAGGACCGTTATATCGCGGCCCGCGACCCTATCGGGATCCGCCCTCTTTATTACGGCTATGTGAAACAGGAATACATCGACGATGCGGCGGCATACGGCCTTACAAAAGGAGCCGGAAGAGACCGGGGGATCGTATTTGCCAGCGAACCGAAAAACCTGGCCGGACTCGTAAAGGAAATCTTTCCTTTCCCTCCGGGATGCTACTACATGGACGGCGAGTTCGTATGTTACGACGATATCTCATCCCTCAGCGGCAACAAGTATGTCGATCCCGCACGCGGCTGCTGCGGCGACGATCTCGAAACGATATACCGCGGCATCCACGACAGACTTATCGCAGGTGTCAGGAAAAGGCTCGACGCGGATGCGCCGGTCGGCTTCCTTCTCAGCGGCGGTCTCGACAGTTCGCTGGTCTGCTCGATCGCGCAGCAGCTCATGCCTGACAAATCGATAAAAACTTTCGCTGTCGGCATGGACAAAGATGCGATCGATCTTAAATATGCACGCGAGGTCGCGGATTTTATCGGTTCAGATCACACGGAAATAATCATCACGCGCGATGACGTCATCGATGCCATCGACGAAGTAATAAAATTACTGGCGACATATGACATTACTACGATACGCGCCAGCATGGGCATGTATCTCATGTGCAGAAGCATTAGCAGGATGAGCGATATCAAAGTACTGCTGACCGGAGAAATATCCGACGAACTTTTCGGATACAAATACACTGATTTCGCACCCGGCGCCGAAGCTTTCCAGCAGGAGGCCTCCAAGCGTATACATGAACTACATATGTATGATGTCCTCCGCGCAGACAGGTGTATCAGCGTGAACGGCATCGAGGGCAGAGTTCCGTTCGGCGATCTTGATTTTGTCAGATACGTCATGGCGATCGACCCGGAGAAAAAACTCAATAAGTACGGCAAGGGCAAGTACCTGCTGCGCAAAGCTTTCGATCACGAGTTCGGCGATTATCTTCCGGATGATATCCTGTGGCGCGAAAAGGCGGCCTTCAGCGATGCTGTCGGACATTCGATGGTCGACGACATCAAGGAATACGCAGATACGCTCTACACCGACACCGAAGCAAGATTTCTTTATAAAAAATATTCTTATCACGCTGAACCTTTCACCAGGGAATCGCTCATGTACCGCGAGATATTTGAGAAATATTACGGAGGCCAGGCCGGTATGATCACCGGATTCTGGATGCCGAACAAATCGTGGAAAGGCTGCGATGTAAACGACCCGAGCGCCCGAGTCCTTTCAAACTACGGCGCGTCCGGTATGTAAAATAGTTTTCAATTAATTGGGATATAGCTGCTGAAGCAAAAGGAGATTAAAATGAGCAGGATCACAGACATTTTCGGTACTATGGTTTTTGACGAAGAAGTCATGAAAGACAAACTTCCGCGCGAAGTCTTCGCCAAATTCGAAAAACACTTGAATGACGGAAGCGAACTTCCTCTTGAAGTCGCGGATGTTATCGCTACTACTGTAAAAGACTGGGCGGAGCAGAAAGGCGCGACACATTTCACGCACTGGTTCCAGCCGATGACCGGCGTTACTGCAGAAAAACATGACAGCCTTATGAACTTTGCGGGCAAAAGCCTTATCAAGGGCGAGCCGGATGCATCCAGCTTCCCTTCCGGCGGCATGAGAGCCACGTTCGAGGCCAGAGGATATACGGCATGGGATACAAGTTCCCCGATGTTTATTAAAGAAGATACATTATATATACCTACCGCATTTATGTCATACTCGGGTGATGCCCTTGATAAAAAGACACCGCTGCTCCGTTCATGCGAAGCCGTTGACAGAGAAGCGAGACGCGTACTCGCCGCGCTCGGCGTCAGGGCCGGGAAAGTCATTCCGCAGATCGGACCGGAGCAGGAATATTTCATCATTCCGAAGTCGCTCTATTCCGCGAGGAAGGATCTGGTATACACCGGCCGCACGCTCATCGGCGCTGCACCTCCGAAAAGTCAGGAGCTCGACGACCATTACTTCGGTCAGCTGAAGCCATCCATCAAGGCCTACATGGCAGACCTTGACGAAGAGCTCTGGAAACTCGGCATCAAAGCGACGACCGAGCACAACGAAGTCGCTCCGTCACAGCATGAACTGGCGCCGATATATTCGGAATGCAACATAGCCTCCGACCACAACCAGCTCACTATGGAAATGATGAAGAAAGTTGCGGACAGACACGGCATGCGCTGCCTGCTCCATGAAAAACCGTTTGAAGGGATAAACGGTTCCGGAAAACACATCAACTGGTCGCTCAGCACAGATACGGGACTCAACGTTTTCAAGCCGGGTGCGGATCCTCTGAACAATACTGTCTTCCTGCTGTTTGTAACAGCTGTCATCAAGGCAGTTGATGAATATCAGGACATGCTGAGGATCTCTGTCGCCAGCGCCAGCAATGACCACAGACTCGGCGGCAACGAAGCTCCTCCGGCAATAATCTCCATGTTCCTCGGCGACGATGTCACAGCAGTACTCGACGCGCTGGAAGCCGGGCGCACGGAAGTCGCTGCATCAGACCGCGCCATGACGACAGGAGTACAGGTCCTTACTGATTTCAAGAAGGACACAACAGACAGGAACAGGACTTCACCTTTCGCTTTCACCGGCAACAGATTCGAGTTCAGAATGGTGGGCTCCCTGACCTCGGTGTCATGCCCGACATACATGATCAACACTATGATGGCCTCGGTGCTCAGCGAATTCGCAGACATTCTCGAGAAATCCGGCGATGCTGAGCAGTGTGCAAGAGAGCTGGCGGCCAAATCATATACAGAACACAAACGCATTGTTTTCAACGGCAACAACTATACTGACGCCTGGGTGGAAGAGGCCGAGAAACGCGGACTCTGCAACTACAAGACGACTGCCGAATGCATGCCGGAATGGACTGCGGAGAAAAACGTCAAACTGTTCACTTCCATGGGCGTGCTGACAGAGAAAGAGCTGTATGCTCGTCAGGAAATATTGTTCGAAGAGTACTGCAAGGAACTGAATATAGAAGCCCTGACTCTGATCGATATGATCGCCAAGGACATTCTTCCGTCAGTCGGCGAATATTCAGCCGCGCTGGCCGAGAGCATCGAAGTCAAAGAATCGGTACTCGGCAAAGACGTCTGCACATTCGATATCAGATCTCTGAAGGAAATAATGGAACTCAGCGAAAAGCTTTCTGAAAAGACAGCCGACCTGCGTGCTATCGCCGCAACCGAGCCTTCATATAAGATAAGCGACCCTGTTTCCACAATGTTCTGCAGCGATATCATCGCGGCCATGGACGATATCAGGCAGTACGCCGACAAACTCGAACTCATGATGCCGAGAGACTACTGGCCGATCCCGACATACGGAGACCTTCTGTTTACGCAGAAATACGAATAATACACTGACTTCATTATCTTTACATACCTTGACAGGACCGCCGCAGCAGGGAATATTTTTCCTGTGAGACGGTCCTGTTTATGATATAATGGTGCCGCTTAAATGATGAAAGAGGGAATAAGATCTTGAATATTACAGCCGCATTCATAATTTTTATCGGATCTATGCTGACGTGTCTGGTCATGGGAAAAACCATGCTTTTCGCGCTTATCATAGGTTTTTTCTGCTTTTTCAGTGCGGCCTGCAAGCTTGGGAACACCCCGCGCGAGGTAGGCAGGATGGCGTTCGAAGGAGCGAAAGAGACTGTCGTCGTCCTGGAAATACTGCTGCTCATCGGCATGATCACCGGAATGTGGCGGGCCTCGGGCATCATCACTTTCTTCGTTTATTACGGCATCAAAATCATCACACCGCACCTGTTTATTCTGGTGGCCTTCCTGCTTTCGGCGCTGCTGTCGTATGCGCTCGGAACATCTTTCGGTGTTGCCGGGACGCTCGGAGTAATATTCATCACACTCGCGAAAAGCGGCGATGTCAATCTGGCAATTGCCGGAGGTGCGATACTTTCAGGCATATATTTCGGCGACAGAGGATCCCCGGTGTCGTCATCCGCTGCGCTGACCGCCGCGATCACTCATACGGATCTGGCGAAAAACGTGCGTGAAATGATGCGTTCGGCCATTCTGCCGATGGCAATATGTACTGCCGCATACGGCGTACTGTCGTATATGAATCCGATCAGGCATGTCGATAATGCAGTAATGAGTCTGCTTTCGTCGCAGTTCACTCTTTCGTGGTGGCTGCTGCTGCCGGCCGCGCTGGTGATCGTCCTTCCGCTGTGCAGAGTCAATATCAAACTGGTCATGGTTATTACAATAATAGCCAGCTTTGTGCTGGCTATCGTTATTCAGCATATCGATTTTGTGACATGCCTGCGCTATATGGTTTTCGGATATGTGTGTCCTGATGCCGAACTTGGAAAGATATTGAACGGAGGCGGCATGACATCCATGGTGCTGGTATGCGCCATCCTGGCCCTGTCCTGTTCATATTCCGGTATCTTCCGGACTACGAGAATGCTCAACCGCGTCCAGCATATTGTCATCCGCCTGATGCACCAAATCGGCCGTTTCCCGGCGACGCTCGTCACCTCGACCGCAATGGTCATACTGTTCTGCAATCAGACTATTGCCGCCGTCATGACCGTGAACATGGTCGAACGCGCATACACTCTCTGCGGCAGGAGCCGCACTGAGCTCGCGATCGATATCGAAAACTCAGCAATCGTTGTCGCGGGCATCATCCCCTGGTCGCTGGCCGCAGCGGTATGCTATCAGGTCATGAACGTCGGAGCATATATCATCCCGTTCGCATTCTATCTTTTCCTGATACCTCTGTGCTGGATATTCACTAAGAAGTTCAGATTCAAATAGAAGCCGCGTATTTTTCGATCCTTGATCTCACACGCTCCTCACCGAGTATCTGCTGTATCTGCCAGATATCCGGCGACTGACTGCGCCCTACGACCGCCAGCCTTATTACTTCGCTGACATGGCCCACATGGCCCTTGTATTTTTCAGGTTCATTCTTGAAATCCTTCGGCCTTTCAGCGTAACCGAGCCTCCCGGCGATCTCTCTTATTTTATCGAACCAGACTCCGTTGTCATCCGCATGATCATATCCCCGGAGATATTCTCCGAGGATCTTCTTTGCATCCTCCGCCGGAACTTCCTGCGGCAGGCTGTCCTCGACTTTGAAATATTCATCGAAGAAATAGCTTATAAACTCAAACATCTGCGGGGCATTGACAAAATCCTTACGCGGTTTCTTCCCCTCACGGCCGAGATCCAGTATCGGCAGCAGATAATCTTCCCTTCCTTCTATTGCCGGCACGATCTCGCTGCGGTATTCCTTCGCCCATTGCAGCATAAAAGCATACAAATCTGCGGCGCTGATTTTCACCAGTACATCCTTGGAAATGTCGTTGAGCTTGTTCAGATCGAACAGCGCGCCTGATGTGCTCATTTTTTTCGTCGTGAAAGCGAAATCATCCACCGGTGAATCAGGATGCGCCATCCTCCATTCCTCATAATTGGAATTCAGTATCGTCAGCAGATATTCGCGGACCGCCGCCGGGTGATAACCCATTTCTTTATAGTATCCCAGTCTCAGTTCAGGGTCTTTTCTCTTGGAAAGCTTGCGCTTGTTGCCGTTCTCGTCCAGCTTCATCAGCTGCGCCGTATGGCAGTAAAGAGGCCATCTCCACCCCATCTTTTTGAACAGCTCCACATGTATCGGCAGCGACGAAAGCCATTCCTCGCCTCTGACCACGTGAGTAGTCCTCATGAAATGATCGTCAACTACATGCGCAAAATGATATGTAGGTATCCCCGTCGCCTTCAGTATCACAGTGTCCTGGCAGTTTTCCGGCATCGTCAGCGTACCGCGTATGCCGTCCCTGACCTTTATTTCTTCCGGATCATCTATATTGCCGCCTGATCTCAGACGCAGCACATAAGGTTTGCCCGCGGCAATATTCGCCTCGACCTCTTCGTACGAAAGATCCCGACAGGCGGCATATCTGCCGTAGATCCCCGGCATCTCCTTATTGGCTTCCTGTTTTTCTCTGATCGCGCTTATTTCTTCCTCCGTCAGGAAGCACGGATAAGCCATTCCCTCTCTGACAAGATGCTTGGCCATGCACTGATAAATATCTTTTCTTTCGCTCTGAGTGTACGGTCCGTATTCTCCCGTGTCTCCGCTGCGTCCCGCGCCCTCGTCGAACTCTATGCCGAAGAAATCGAGCGAATCGATGATGACATCTACAGCGCCTTCCACGTATCTCTTATCGTCCGTATCCTCTATCCTCAGGTAAAAAACTCCGCCGCTCTGATGCGCCAGACGTTCATCCACGAACGCGCCGTAAAGGTTCCCGAGATGCATGAACCCGGTCGGACTAGGCCCCAGCCTCGTGACCTTTGCCCCCTCCGGCAGCTCTCTCTGCGGGTAAATCGTTTCATAATCTTCCGGCGTCTTCGTTATCTCCGGAAAAAGCAGCTCTGCAAGCTTATCGTAATCCATCATCTTCTCCTTTATTCACCATCATATTTTTCTCTGCCGCCGACTATTGCCTCTATGGCGATCCTGTTCCTCGGAGGACATCCCTCCGCCCATCTTAAACCGTATCTGTCGGCGAATTTCTTCGCGCAGGCACCGATGCAGACCGTTTTTTCCGGAATCAGATCATCTGCATCTATCATGTCGTCATCAGCCCGTCCTGCTATCACTGTCAGGCCTTCCGTATATTTCAGAAGTCCGGCCTCCTTCATGTCCATCAGCACACTGACGACTGTATTCCTGCAGCCGGTGCAGGCGCTTTCATCTAAGACCATCCTGAAAGAATCCGCCACGCCCTCAATCTTTGTTTCGCATGATCTTACGAACCGGCTTCCGACATCTTCGATCTTTTCTCCGGCGATCTCTATTTCCGCCAGATCCATAGTCCCGAGTCCGCGTGCTGCCGCCGCAGCTGTTATCGGCACCTCATCCGGTTCATAGCCCATGATCTTTCCCGTCACCGCTTCACAGGCGACGATATCCTTCGAACCGATTATGAGATCCATTTCCCTCGTATCGCCGAACACCGGGCCTATCCCTTCGGCTGCGAACGTTCCGTCCACGATCTCCAGGCACGGTCTCAGCGCCGCGTTCAGATCAACAACGCTTTCGATCAGTCCGTCTCTGTGGAATCTTTTCTTCGAATCATCCGCCAGCAGACCCTTCAGGTTTTTCATCCCCAGCGTGATCTCGGTCTGATCGTGAGTCTTCATCACAGGTACAGTAATGACCGCATCCGCATCTCTCACCAGCTCCCAGGTAATGATCTCATGCGCGATCTTCGCGTCGTCGATCACCAGGCGGCATCTCTCACCGCCCTGCCCGTCTTTCGATTTAAGATCGACCACCGGCACGCCATCTTCCACGAGTCTGTTATATCCGCACATCAGGATGACATCTCCGGTATCCGCACCTACCGAAGCGGATTCAGCTATGACAGGTATCCCTCCGGCAAACTTCACGGCCTCATATATCGCCAGACAGACCTCCCATCTGGTGACTGCGCCCGAAAGCCTGGACATCGGCACGGCGACCATATTCGGCTTGATGATGACTTTGTTCCCGGGACGGATAATATCTTCCAGACCTCCGAGGTCCTCGATGACCCTGTCCACCGCTTCTTTAATATCTTCATATTCGTTTCCGCGCGTTTTTCTTATCGATACTGTTGAACTCATTTATTTTCCTCCAGCCATCTCAGTGCGTAAGCCGCCGCCAGCTCAGCTCCCGGCAGTAATACTCTTTCATCGATGTCGAACCTGCTGTTGTGCTGCGGGAAGTCCGTGTGTCTTTCCGCGTCGGCGATCCCGATCATCGCAAAAATACCCGGCTTCAGTTTCAGATATTCGGCGAAGTCGTCTCCGCACATCGTGCCTTTATAATCATATTCCGCGTCTCTGCCGAACGAATCAGCAAGAGCATCTTTCGCGGCATCATAACAGTCCGCATTGTTTACTACTACATCAGAGCCGCTCTCCCACGACACCTCAGCCCCGGCGCCGAACGCCGCCGCTGTATCGCGGGAAATATCTCCGACCATTTTCCGGAGCTTGTCCCGCAGTACGCTGTCGAAACATCTGATAGTTCCCTGCATCACAGCCGTATCGGGTATTATATTCCAGCCTGTTCCTGCTTCGATCCGGCACACGCTCACTACAGCAGCATCCAGCGGATCCAGCTTTCTGGAGACTATCTGCTGCAGCGCGGAGATTATCTGCGCCGCCGCCAGGATCGGATCGGTCCCCGTGTCCGGCATTGCCCCGTGGCAGCCCTTGCCCGTCACCTTTATAGTGAATGCATCTGAGGACGCCATGACCGCCCCCGGCCGTATGCAGACTTTCCCCGACGGGATATCGCTCCAGAGGTGCGCTCCGTATACGGCATCGACACCGTTCATGACGCCGTCCGCCACCGCGCGCTCCGAACCCGAGCCGGTCTCTTCGCCGGGATAAAAAATCAGTTTAACGCGACCTGCGATTTCATTCCTGATCCCGCACAGTTTTTTCGCCGCGCCGAGCACCATCGCCATATGTCCGTCATGGCCGCAGGCATGCATCCTGCCTGCAAAGCGCGATGCAAATGGAAGACCGGTTTCTTCCCTTACTGCCAGGCCGTCCGTGTCGCTTATCAGCGCGATCGTCCTGCCGGCCGTTCCGCCGTTTATCACGGCGCTCACTCCGGTCCCTGCAAACACTTCCGGATCAAAACCCATTTCGCGCAGTGCCGCTATGAGATGATCCCTCGTCTCATATTCTTCATAGGCAGTTTCCGGGATCCGATGCAGTTCCCGTCTCTGCTCCGTTATGTATTTTTCAAGTTCTTTCATATCCATAATGATACCATGGCTGTGATCACTCCGACAAAAATTCTTCTGTCACTCTGCCCAGTATTTTCAGGCCTCTGTCGGATTCTTCATCAGTAGTATTAGAGAAATTCAGTCTCAGTTCATTGTGCACATCCGCATTCGGGTAGAACGATGTCCCCGGTATGAACGCCACCCCTGCGTCGCAGGACTTTTTGTAAAGCACTCTGGCGTCTTTTCCTGCAGGCAGAGACAGCCAGATGAAGATGCCGCCCGCCGGTTTTCTGAATGTGACTTCCGGCGGGAAATATTTCTTTATGCCCTCGGCCATCACATCACATCTGTGCGAATACAGCGACGTAATGCCCTCGATATGCTTCTCGATATCGTTATGTCTCAGGAAATCCGCGATCTCCCACTGTGATATCGTCGAGCTGGAGAGATCCGCCGCGCTCTTGATGACCAGATATTTATCCATTATCCTGTTTCTGGCGCACAGCCAGGCCACACGCATCCCCGGGCAGAATATCTTGGAAAAAGTACCAACGTAGATCACCTGGCCTTTTTTGTCATAATACGCCAGCGGTTTCTGAGGTACTTCGTTGAATGCCAGTTCCCCGTAAGCCGCATCTTCGAGTACAGGAATATCATAATCTGAAATAAATTCCATAAATTCGCGTCTTCTGTTATCCGACCAGCTGCGGCCCGTCGGATTCTGGAAATCCGGATTTACGTAGATCAGCCTGACCCTGCCGCTGTACTTCTCCAGAGCTGCGCGCACTCCTTCGATCGTCAATCCTTCTTCGTCGGTAGGCACTCCCACCAGCGACGCCTGATAACTGTGCAGAGCGCTCACCGCTCCCAGATAAGACGGAGATTCGAAAAGGACTACGTCTCCCGGATCGATGAACGCCATACCGCTCATGTCAAGTCCCTGCTGCGACCCGCTCGTCATAATGATCTCATCAGTCCCGTATTCGATCCCGAACTTATTCTTCATTCTCTCGCTCATTATTTCGCGGAGGCCGAGATATCCCAGTGTCGAACAATACGAAAGCGCCTGCTTTCCGTGCTCGCTGATAACTCTGTCGAACGATTCTCTGATCCTGTCCAGTGGATATGTCTCCGCAGACGGGATGCCGGCCGCAAATGATATCATACCCGGCGCATCCTGGTGATCGAATGCCTCCACCATCGATGTGTCCTCAAGCCAGCTTACCCTTTTTGCAAATTCCATTTTTTATACTCCTTACGATTTATATTTCCCAGCTGTTTAAATATTTTTTCTGCTCTTCCGTGAGCTCGTCGATTTCCGTGCCCCACGCAGCCAGTTTCCTGCGCGCGATGACATCGTCGATCTCTGCCGAAACATCGACTACTCCGTTCGGAAGTTCATTATGATGCTCTTTTATATACATAGCCGACATCGCCTGCACCGCGAACGAAAGATCCATTATTTCCGCAGGATGTCCGTCGGCCGCAGCGATATTCGCCAGTCTGCCTTCGCCTATCACATGCACCCATCTGCCGTTAGCCAGCTTGTAGCCCATGATGTTATGACGGCTTTCTTTTTTCTCTGCCGCTTTCTCCTCAAGCTCCGCCATATCTATTTCGCAGTTGAAGTGCCCCGCATTGGCCAGGATCGTTCCGTCTTTCATTTTCAGCATGTGTTCAACGGTGATGGTTTTGCAGCACCCGGTCGCAGTAATGAAAAAGTCGCCTTTCTCCGCCGCGTCTCTCATAGGCATTACATCATAGCCGTCCATCCTCGCCTCGATGGCTTTCACCGGGTCGATCTCTGTGACAATAACTCTTGCTCCCAGCGCATCGGCTCTCATGGCAATACCGCGCGAGCACCATCCGTATCCGACGACCACCGCCGTCTTGCCGGCAACGATGAGATTCGTATTCCTCATTATGCTGTCCCAGACCGACTGGCCTGTTCCGTATCTGTTGTCAAAGAGATGCTTGCAGTCCGCGTCGTTCACGGCTATCATAGGGAACTTCAGCACTCCGTCGCGCTCCATCGCTTTCAGTCTGATGATGCCGGTCGTGGTTTCTTCGCACCCGCCCCAAACTTCTTCAGCGAGATCCCTGCGGCTGCCGTGAAGCATGCCGACCAGATCGCCGCCGTCGTCGATCACTATATTAGGCTTATGCTCGAGACACATTTCGATATGCCTTCTGTACTCTTCTTCCGTGGCTCCGTGATAGGCATAAACATGCACACCCGAATCCGCGAGCGCCGCCGCGACATCGTCCTGCGTCGACAGAATATTACTGCCTGTCGCACAGAGTTCGGCTCCGCCCGCCGCCAGCACGAGGCAGAGATAGGCCGTTTTGGCCTCCATATGTATCGAAAGCGATATCTTTATGCCGCTGAAGGGCAATGTTTTCCGGAATTCTTCCTCCAGTCCGTTGAGCAGCGGCATATTATGCCTTACCCATTCGATTTTCTCATGCCCCGAAGGCGCAAGACCGATATCTCTGACATCATAATCTTTCATTTTCTATTTCCTCCAAAATCAATAATCGAGGCGCCCCTTGCGGACGCCTCTGGGTTTTGACTTTTATTCTACCGTTACCGACTTGGCGAGATTCTTAGGTTTGTCGATATTGCATCCTCTGAACTTCGCCACGTAATATGCGAACATCTGCAGCGGCACCACTGTCAGCAGCGGCGTGACTTCATCCGCGCACTTCGGGATGAAGATACAGTTATCCGCCAGATCCGCGATGAGTCTGCTTCCTTCCTTGGCTACGGCGATGACATAAGCTCCTCTCGCCTTGATCTCCTCGATGTTAGACCCCATCTTCTCGGCCAGGCCGTCCTGCGTTGCCAGTGCAAAGAATACCGTCCCGTTTTCCACGAGCGCTATCGTACCGTGCTTGAGTTCTCCGGCGGCAATAGCGAAGGAATTGATATATGATATTTCCTTCAGCTTCAGCGAGCCTTCGAGCGATACGGCCGAATCAACACCTCTGCCGATAAAGAACATCTCGTTCTGTCTGTGAAACTGCTCCGCGATTTTTTCTATTTCCTTTTCCTGTGAGAAAACCATATTGAGCTTCTCCGGTATCCCTTTGAGTTCATTGATGATCATCCTGTAATACGCATCTTCGATCGTGCCCTTCGCTTTCGCCATATACAGCGCGATCAGATACATGCATACGAGCTGTGTGGTATACGCTTTGGTCGACGCTACAGCGATCTCCGGACCTGCCCATGTGTAGAACACATCGTCCGATTCACGCGCCACAGAACTGCCGATAACATTTACGACCGACAGCACTCTCGCGCCTTTCGACCTTGCGAGCCTCAGCGCCTGCAGAGTATCCTGCGTTTCGCCCGACTGGCTTATCGCAATGAAAAGAGTCTTTTCATCCACCAGCGGATCTCTGTATCTGAACTCCGAAGCGACATCCACTTCGACCGTGATCTTCGCCATCTTCTCGATCGCATATTTGCCTACCAGCCCGGCGTGATACGCCGTTCCGCAGGCCACTATATATATCTTGTTAAATTTGCTGATATCTTCTTTTGTCATATTGATGCCGTCGAGATTGACCAGGCCGTCATCATCGAGCCTCCTTGTGAGCGTTTCTTCGATGCCCGCCGGCTGCTCATGTATCTCCTTGAGCATGAAATGCTCATAGCCGCCCTTTTCGGCTGCATCGACATCCCAGGTGACATGGAACACGTCACGGTGGATCTCGTTTCTTTCCGTATCGAAAATCCTGATGTCATCTTTCGTCACAACGACCAGTTCGCCGTTTTCGATGAAATACACCTGTCCGGAGTATTTCAGGAATGCAGGAATATCCGAGGCCAGGAAGTTGCAGCCCTTTCCGAGTCCGGCAACCAGCGGAGTGTCTTTCCTGACGCCGATGATCTTATCCGGCTCCCTGGAAGACATCGCTACGATCGTATATGTTCCTCTGATGCGCTTTGTCGCTCGCGCGACCGCATCCTGCAGATCTCCGCATTCATCAAAATAAACTCCCAGAAGGTGCGCGATGACCTCTGAATCCGTATCGGACTTGAAAGTGATATCGTGCTCTCTGACGAGCTGTTCCTTTATTTCCATATAATTCTCGATGATGCCATTATGCACTATCGACAATGTTTCATCACTGTTGCAGTGAGGATGCGCATTTATATCCGAAGGCACCCCGTGCGTCGCCCACCTTGTATGGCCGATGCCTATATTGCTGTCGAAAGACGGATCCCCGACTATTTTTTCCAGATTGCTGATTTCTCCGACCTTTTTCCTGACCTCGATTTTTCCCTTGCAGATCAGTGCTATGCCGGCTGAATCGTATCCTCTGTATTCGAGACTCTTCAGCCCTCCCAAAATAATATCCTTGGCGCCGGTCTCATTTCCGACGTAGCCTACAATGCCGCACATGTCATATCCTCCTTAATGATCAGCCGAGCTTCCTCGTTATCATATCCGCCAGTCCCCTTGCCATGATAGCAATGCTGTCCTCGTTTTCGCCTTCGAGCATTACTCTTACAAGCGGTTCTGTTCCGGACGGCCTTATCAGTATCCTGCCTTTTCCGTCCATCTTCTTTTCCAGAGCGCTGATGGCTCTGCATATTTCCTCATCATCTTTATATGCTTCTTTATTGTCATTCCTGACTTTCGCATTTACCAGCACCTGCGGATAGATCGTGACCGAAGCCGCCAGCTCCGACGGACTGACCCCGCTCTTCAGCACTGCTTTTATCAGCTGCAGCGAAGACAGTATACCGTCTCCCGTAGTCGTATGACTGCGGAAAATAATATGGCCCGACTGTTCTCCCCCGAGAACGCAGCCGGTCTGTTTCATCCGTTCAAGCACATAGCGGTCGCCGACCCCGGTAATATCCGCGGTACAGCCTATCTCATCCAGGTATTTGTGCAGTCCGAGGTTGCTCATGACCGTGACTGTGACCTTGTCATCGGTAAGTTCTCCCTCTTCTTTCAGCATCTTGGCGCAGATGCATATTATCCGGTCTCCGTCTATGACTTCGCCCTTTTCATCTACTGCGATCAGTCTGTCCGCGTCTCCGTCGAAGGCCATACCGATGAAAGCGCCGTTTTCGACGACAGCTCTCTGCAGAGCTTCCGGATGCGTTGACCCTACGCCGTCGTTTATATTGGTGCCGTTCGGATCATCACCGATAGTGATGACTTTCGCACCGAGTTCAGAATAGACTCTCGCCGCGATCTTGTATGCCGCGCCGTTCGCGCAGTCAAGCACGATCCGCTTTCCCTTCAGGTCCACGTCAGTCGAATTGATCAGGAACCTTGAATACACTTCCTGTCCGTCCGATTCCGCCGTCAGCATCTTGCCGAGCATATCCCCGGTCGCTATAAGTTCGAGATCGAGATTCCTCACCAGGATATTCTCGATTTCGTCTTCAATGGAATCATCGAGCTTATAGCCCTCGCTGTTGAAAAACTTGATGCCGTTATATTCAAACGGATTATGCGATGCGGAAATAACGACTCCCGCAGTCGCGTGGAAATACCTGACAAGATATGCGACAGCAGGCGTCGGGATGATGCCCGCGTCAATGACATTGCCGCCTATAGCAAGGACTCCGGCCGTAAGGGATGCCTTGAGCATATCGCCCGAGATCCTCGTATCCGTGCCTATCAGGATAACAGGCTTCGCGGTGTCCCTGCTGAGAACATACGCGCCTGCCTTTCCAAGTTTGAACGCAAAACTCGGTGTCAGCTCCGTATTCGCGATCCCGCGAACGCCGTCCGTACCGAATAATCTACCCATATATCTACTCCATTCCGGTAATTGTTAATTCTCACTTAATGTCACTGTTGCTTTCGCAGGCGACACCGTCACCGATGCAGCCTTGGCAACAGACGCATCGATCTTCACTTTATGTTTGCCTTTGGTCAGGCCGCTGCAGTCGACAGTCAGCTTGATATCGCCGGACGTAATATCCGAGAGGATATTCTCAGAGGCGCTGACCGTGACTTTGAAAGATCCGTTGCTGATTTTTGCATCAAGTCCGTCCCCGATATTGCTCGCAGTAATATCACTTTCATCCAGCGTGAAAGTATTGCTCTTGAGCGCATTGAGAGTTATCCTGATCCCTATGTCGGCATCCGAATCCGCCAGGCTCACTCCCGCAGGAAGCTCGATCGAAAGCTTGATCGTTCTCGAACTTGTAACATTACTCAGACTTACATCTGCGGCAGTAACGCTGTCTATCTTGCTGAGCACCGACTTGCGTCCTTTGATCTTGACAGAATCCGGGACATCCTTGGACTTGATCTCGTACCCGTCAGGCACGGAACCCGTCACATTCACCTTGAGACTGACAGTCTTGGTGCTCTCCAGAGTCGCAGTAACATCAGCCGTATTCTGCGACAGTCTCACATAATTCACTTCGTTCCCGTCCGCATCGACCGCAGTCAGACCCGCGGAAACCGTTGTTTCCTTTTCCTTTATATCAGAACGCTTCACAGAAGCTTTCACATAACTGACCTTGCTGACCTGCGCTTCCGTTCCCGAAACCTCCACAGTCTTCGGATCTGCCGTGACTTCTCCCACTTCCGTACCGTCTGTCTTTTTGCCTGTAAATTTAGCCTTGACGGTTTTTGTTCTGCTCACAAGATCCGCTACCCTGACATCGATCGTATCCCTGCTGACCTTGGAGACACTGATCCCCGAAGGGACTGTGACCTTCACGTCCACAGTATTGTCGCCCTTGCTCAGATCGGCAGCATCGATCGACACCTTGATGTCGGATTTTACCACTTTCTTGACCGCTCTTCTCGTACCGCTGATCGTCACATCAACGGTCATATCCCCCGGATCCTCGATTGCCAGACCCTGATTGCGGAGAACATTTTCATTCTTTATCTGTACGGTAATATTTTCATATTTCTGCTGCGTTTCCGGATTGACCTGTCCCACAACATATGCCCACAATATGATCGCGACCAGAACAGAGATCACCATGTTGACTTTGTTGTTTCTAAACATTGCCGTCACCTCTGTTTTTTCCGCCCGCAGTTTTCTTCTTCTTTTTGTTTTCCTCGTTCTGGTTCAGATAAATCGAAAGCAGTGTCTTTTCAACTGCTTTTTCATCCAGATATCTTTCCAGCCTTCCGTCTCTGGCTATCGAAATTATGCCCGTCTCTTCGGATACAATAAGCGTGAGGCAGTCTGATTTCTCAGTAATGCCTATGCCTGCTCTGTGTCTTGTCCCGAGTTCGCTCGGAAGATCCATGTTCGCCGTCAGCGGCAGTACGCACCCTGCGGCATGTATGCGGTCCCCTCTGATCACAACAGCACCGTCGTGTAGCGGCGACCCTTCATAGAAAAGGTTCCCGAGAAGGTTGGCTGAAACCTCGGCATCGATGATCGTGCCCGTTTCGCAGATATCCGAAAGAGATGTCTGCCTCTCAATAATAATAAGAGCTCCTACTTTCTTCGATGAAAACTCTTCGATGGCCTTAACGAATTCATGTGTGACATGCATGGACTTTTCTTTATTCATCTTGCCGAACTGCGACGGCCTCATGATCTTGCCGCGCCCCATCTGTTCCAGCCCCCGCCGCAGCTCCGGCTGGAACACGACTATCAGAGCCAGTATGCCCACTGTCAGCAACGACTTGAGCAGCCAGTTGATCGTATACAGATGGACCACTCCTGAAAGCCATGTTGCAAGCACCAGAATGAGCAGGCCCTGAACAAGCTGCTCAGCCCTGCTCTCCCGGATAAATCCAAGTACTTTATATATGACGAAGGCAACGAGTGCGATATCGATGATATCGTTGACGCCGATGCCTGCGACCAGATTATAAAAGGTGTCACTCATTATAATTTCTTTCTATCCACCTTTGATCAATATGCCGTTTCAAGAAGTCCGTAGTTTTCGTCCTCCCTCTTATATACAACATTTACACTGTCTGTTTCCATATTCAGGAATACGTAAAAATTATGCTCAAGCATCTCCATCTGGATGATTGCCTCATCGACAGTCATAGGCTCGAGTTCAAATCTCTTCTTACGTACGATTTTGATTTCCTCTTCCTCTTCAGGCTCCGGCCAGTCCTGGAAATTGAATTCCTTGTAGTCCTTGTGCTTCCTCTGCAGCTTGCCCTTGAATCTGGACATCTGCGAAGCCAGCTTGTCGACAACATTATCTATGCCGTCAAAGAAATCATCAGATTTATCTTCTGCACGGAAAATCATTCCGCGAACTTTTATCGTTGCTTCCATCTTGTCAAGATTTCTTTCCTGTGAAAGCATAACATTTGCTACTATATCATCCGAGAAATATTTACTTAATTTCCCCATCTTCTTTTCGATTGTGTCTTTTAAATGGTCATCTGTGTCCACATTTTTACTCGTAATTATTATTTTCATACCATCGACCTCCTTAGTAATATATTTGCTGACTCAATTATAACAATTTCGGCGTTTTTATACAATAGCCGTTTGGCTGACCTGGTCTTTGCCCCCACACCTGCCTTGACCCGGATTACCGGAGGACTTACTTCTAAGATACGCCATGATCGCCGCGCATCTCCGGCGCGGTTTACGTGGGACCCTTCGCCCGTATCTGGCCTGGCCTTTCAACCACAGACCCAGACGGCTATTATATACGAATCGACCCGACTATTATACAACATTACAGCACATATATCATGCATATGTTTTATTTACTTTTTGTCACTGAATCTGGCAAAACACTCAGCTGCGTAATATAATATTGAGCGTAAGAGGAAAGAGGATAAAAAAATGAGAACAAATCTTAATGCACCCAACATGCAGATGGCCCTTCGCATAGCCGTCGGAATCATTGCCGCAGTCATTATCGCCCAGAATCTGGGCCTCGAATTCGCCGCATCGACATGCATCGTCACCCTGCTCGGGATCCAGTCCACGAAAAAAGAGACCTGGATCATTGCCGGAAAAAGAGTCGTCTCCCTGGCGTATACCATGTGTATCGTCATTGTAATGTACGAGCTCCTCGGCATAAATCTGCGGGCTTTCTGCGCGGCAATTGTGCTGCTGACTTTCATCACTTATGCGATCGGCTGGAACCCCACGCTTTCGATAAACGTGGTCGTCCTCGTGCACATCTTCATCCAGCAGGTCCCATTTTCCGGCGAACTCGTATTCAACGAGATCATCAGAGTCACTGTCGGTATGCTGATCGCCCTCGCCATCAACTGGAAACTCCCTACCATGGAAAAACAGATGCGCCAGGATATCGTATATATCGAAAATGATATCCGGGACATCCTGCATACTTTCGCCGAAATACTGCGAGCCAATGAAAAGGTCTCCCCGGAAACTGCCGCACGCCTGACAGAACTGAGGCAGCATCTCATCAGCGGCAAAGAAAACGCCTACAAGTTTGAAAACAACAATCTTCTGCCTCACGCAAAATACTACGCCAACTACATTTCTATGCGTCAGACAGAAGGCCTTATCATTTACAACATATATAAACATATCCAGAAAATAGAGAAGTTCGACGAAAGCACCGACAAGCTTGCCGACTACATAGATGCGATCGGCCACGGCATCGCCATGGAGCATGAAATGGATGAAATCAAGGAGCAGTCAGCAGCTGCGGGCGAAGCGCTCGACAACATTCACCTCCCTGCAACCAACGATGAGCTGTACGAGATTGCGCTCAAATTCTTCATCATGGGCAGCCTGGAAGAAATGATCGAAGCCAAAGAAAGATTCATCGAGACACTCACGCATGAAGAAATCACGCGTTACTGGACCGACGAGCACCGCTGATCCGGCGCGTTCAGGTTTCCTCCGGCATTACGAGATTGCCGCCGGCAGCGAACGTGAGCACATAGACTTTTTTTGCTCCGCTCGTTTTGAGAGCTGCGGCGCAGCTGTCGGCTGTACTGCCTGTCGTATAAATGTCATCAACCAGAAGGATATCCCGACCTTTTGTCACTGAGCCGGCATCCGGTTTTGCGGCAAAAGCGCCCTTGACATTTTCTATACGCTCATATACCCCGAGCATCTTCATGGCTTCCGTGTGCTTCTCTCTGACCAGCAGTTCCGCATATGGTTTCCCGCTTTTTTTCGCAAATAATTCAGCAACTAACGCAGCCTGATTGAAGCCGCGTTTTTTCAGACGTAAAGAATGCACCGGCACGGATGTGACGATGTCATATTCCAGATCTTCATGTTCCATGCGGTCGAACATTATCTCAGCGATTTCCCGTCCGATAAATGATTTCAGCCGGTATTTGTATTCCGTCACGACGGTCTTTTCATACAGCCCGTACTGTACACATGTAAATCCCCTGTCAAAAACATGGTTTACATTTCTGCAGTCGGTGCAAAGCTCATGGCGCCAGTTGTCATCAAGGATTTTCCCGCATTTGGCGCATGTCCTGCCGACGGCCCATCTCATCCGTTCTATGCATTTGTCGCAAAGGCCGTAAGTCCTTGTTTTGTCTATTACACTTCCGCAGCATATGCAGTATATCCTCTGCGGGAATATTATATCGGTCATCAGATTCATGACTGTCTCCGTTCATATTGGTGATCGCTCCTGCCAGTTTCCATATTTTACCTATTATACCATACGTGCAGCTCGGGCCGCCATTGAAACAGCGCGATTGTTATACAATCGTGGTGCAATTTCCCCAAAAGCCGAAAAGTGCACCACCATTTTCAACATTTGCGGGCCCTAAGCGGCGACGCAGAGGTGAATTCACCTGTTGAGTGCCAACTCAATCGCTGCAGCCCAGTGAATGGTGGTGCTGATCCGACAAAAATGAAAATCTGCACCAGTCAAGTCCATAATGTGGTGTAAATTGCATTCGGTCATCATTTCTTAAGCTGCTCTCAGCAAAGGAACCAGTTTTTCCCGTTCATCATAGTATTCTGTCATACTGAACACTCTTGATTTTGTTGA
>JALCRY010000023.1 GCA_022652985.1 Eubacteriaceae bacterium
AAAAATAATAGGTGTAGAACTACACTTTTTTGTAATTATCAAAGGCCTATAAACGTTGTGTTTACAATGCTTATAGGCCTTTATTCTTTGATTTTGCTGCAAAACTCAAGATATTATCTCCTCACTTTATTGTTACCATATCATAATACAACTATCTAAAATACGCGTCAAACTATATTGCACCTTTTACTGATGTCTGCGGCGGTGTATAATCGAACCATGAAAAGATGCATAATAATAACTTCATATATAGAAGGCGATCTGAAAACAATATACGTTCCGGAGCCCGGCGACACTGTGATCTGCGCGGACAACGGCTATCTGGCCGCAGCGAAGGCCGGCATCGTGCCGGATCTTCTGATAGGCGATTATGATTCTCTGCAGACGGATCTTCCGGACGGCATCAGACACCTGACTTTCCCTGTCCATAAAGACTATACTGACACCGGCCTGTGTCTTGACTGGGCATGCACCGGCGGATTCAAAAATGTCTCGGTCATAGGCGGACTCGGAGGCAGACTCGATCATACCCTGGCAAATCTGCAGGACCTCATCGGTTTCACCAGACGCGGCCTGCATGTTGAAATGTTCGACAGGATCAATTATGTAACCGTGCTCGACGGACCGGCGGAAACGACTCTGAGAGCCGATACACTGAGACGTGAAAAAGCCGGAGATCCTCCTGTCATACTCGGTGAAGACGGCCCGCGTCTCGGGCTTTTCGCCTTCACTGAAAAAGTAAGCGGGATCTTTTCATCCGGTGTGGAATATCCGCTCAGCGATGCCGTGCTGAGATATGACTTTCCTCTCGGCTCAGGAAATCCGTTCACCGAAGAAGAAGTCCGCATCAGGATCGACAGCGGTACTCTTCTGGTATCGGTTTCAGACAACAAATAACATTTACACAGACTTCTTTTTATAACTTCAGGGGCTGCCGCATCGGGAATTCATCCATTTCCCCGAATGCCGCAGCCCCCTTGATATTATCTCAATGTACTTTTGTGTTTATTTATTTTTCCAGACAGCATCTCTCTTTTCCAGGAATGCCGTCATGCCTTCTGCCTTGTCTTCCGAACTGAAGCATGTCGACATGCATTCGATCTCGAACTGTGAAGCCGTCTTCATGTCGAGGTCCGCGCCTACATTGATCGCTACTTTTGCCTGAGCGACCGCTATAGGAGCCTTGCTCATGATCGTCCTGGCAACTTTTTCAGCAGTCGGCATCAGATCTTCCGGCGCAACGCAGTCTTCCGCCAGACCCAGCTGCTTTGCTTCCGGCCCTTTGATGTTCTTGGCCTGCATGATAATATATTTGGCCATGCCCTTCCCGACAAGTCTTGTCAGTCTCTGTGTGCCGCCGAATCCCGGAATGATGCCGAGGTTGACTTCAGGCTGTCCGAAGAGAGCATTCTCCGAAGCGATCCTGATGTCGCACGCCATACTGAGCTCGCAGCCGCCGCCGAGCGCATAGCCGTTGACTGCCGCGATGACAGGTTTCTGAAGCGCTTCTATCTGATTCATTACTGCATGACCCTTGTACATATACGCTCTGCCTTCCTGAGCGTTTAATTTGCACATCTCGGCAATATCCGCGCCTGCTACAAATGCTTTCCCCTCGCCTGTCAGGATGACGACTTTTATCTCGTCGTTCTTCTGGCACTCATGAAAAGCAACATGCAGATCGTTCAGTGTCTCTGTGTTGAGAGCATTCAGAGCTTTCGGTCTGCTCATAGTAATATATGCAATGCCTTCTTTTACTTCGAATTTTAAATTGTTGTACATTTTTGGTGATCCTTTCTTTTGCTCTGCCCATGTCAGGTCAGGCATAATAAAGTTAAAAAATTAACACTTTAATAGTATTATGATAACTTGAAGGCTGAATAAAAGCAACACAATTACGAGAAATTCTTCTATATCAGTATTTGACACGCTCTTCGTTAGATGCTATATTATTTGTGCATAGAGATATGCAGGCTTTTATATTATTAGCTAGGGGAGCTTACGCTGAGATGCGCTGACGAGGCGCATACCCTATACCTGATCCGGACAATGCCGGCGTAGGGAAGCAAGCATTTGGATGTCCGACATCCTCCCCTCCTGTGAATGTTGAATGGGAGGTTTTTTTATGAATACAACATCACTTCAAGGATTTTTTGAATCCACCGGCGGACAGATAATTACTGTCGTCGTCATTCTCGCACTTTTCCTCATTATTCTCAGAAGCGGAAAATCTAAAAAGAACGATACCAAGGCGGTCGTAGTATGCGGAATTCTTGTGGCTCTGTCTACGGTGCTTGGCATGATAGTAGTTTTCCAGATGCCTCAGGGCGGCGGCATAACGCTTTTCTCCATGGTGCCTATCGTTCTGGCAGGATATTTCTACGGCGTCAAAAGAGGCCTGATGGTGGGAATGTGCGTAGGGCTTCTGAACCTGATACTGAACCCTTATGTCATCTATCCGCTGCAGCTGCTGCTTGATTACCCGATCGCTTTCGGCGCTCTGGCCCTTGGCGCTGTATTCAGAAATCGTGAAAAATTCGGGCTGACACTCTGCTATCTGTCCGGACTGTTCTGCAGATACTGCTGCGCTGTCATTTCCGGCATCGTATTTTTCGGATCATACGCGCCGGCCGGCTTCAATGCAGTAACATGGTCACTGTGGTACAACCTGACATACCTTGGTGTCGAAGGTGCGATCACTGTCGTAGTCCTCAGCATCCCGGCTGTAAGCAATGCCTTTACGCGGCTGCGCAATCAGGCGGGTCAGCCGATATCGAGCGCGGCATAACTGTATAATACGTGTATAAAATAGAGGCTGAATACGTTCAGCCTCCTTTTTGTATCTGCTTTACTGCGCCAAGTATTATGTTCACCATATTATGTGCTTCGTCTTCCAGCAGCAGCGGTATCTTGAAATAGTCCTTGTGCTGTTTGCTGACCCCGACGCCAAGAACTGCGGCACGTCCCGGAACTTTGGTTCTGATATATATTCCCGGAACATGCTCCTCCTTGAGTGCTCTCAGTATTGCCCCGGCTGTTATTTCAGAATCGTGCTCCTTCTGACATCTGATCGCGTAGGCGGTCTCATGTATTCTGTCCGCGATCTCCGGATTATAGAACTTGCCGTTGACGATTATATGCGGCAGCCGGCCGAGATTGTTTTCAGTCATTAAATCCAGATCATATCCGTCTACACTGAGCATCACTGCCGACATGACGCCGTTAAGCGGAAATTCCATCAGCACAGTCCGGGAAATACTTCCCGGTATCAGCCGGCTCATCGCCAGTGTGTTCTTCGATACATGCCTGAATGTGTCTATGACAGCAAGGGCAATTGCGCCTTCAAAGGCACCCGGTACTTCTTCCGTCCCCTCTCTGTATATCCTGCCGAAGGTTTCAAAAACCGTTCTTTGCGGATATACTGCGTCTTTTCCTATGCTGCTGTGCATCAGCTCCGCCTCGGACGGAGTGATGCCGCTCTTGACATTTACCGTGGCTGTGCCGCCGCCCCTTGTTTCGACCGTTATATCGCCTGCGGCAATATCAGAGATCACATTCTGGATCTTTGTGTCGCAGAGTATCGCTTTTTTCATAAGAAGAGCCGCCACAGAAAAACCGGCCGATGCATCGCCGATAAACCCCAGGTCATTCCTGACCTTACCTGTCTCGCATACTCCCGATATTAAAATTTTTGGTTTGCTTCCGTTTTTATTACTCATGACGCTATTATATCACAAAACCGGCGGACATAGAGTCCGCCGGTCTGATTATTGTGTTACTCTGTTAAAAAGATCCTTCTTCTAGCTGAAGAGTCCGAGGCTGAAGAACGAGTCTATCTGTCCTAAGAGAATGAATGCCATTCCGATAGGTGCGATGATCTTCGTGCAGAACATGTAGAAGTTGATCGCCGGGAACTTTTCTCCCTCGAGTGTTGCTTCCGCAAGTACTGCGTCCTTTCCTGTGATCCAGCCTATGATCAGTGCCATTACGAGTGCTCCGAACGGCATCATCAGTCCTTCTGAGAACAGGTCGAAGAAGTCGAGCCAGCAGAATCCGAGAGGCTGAGGCATTCCTGTCCCGCCGAGTCCGTCTGCAGCTACGATAACATTCAGAACCAGGATGATAGCCGAACTTACGAGAATAGCCTTCATTCTTGACCAGCCGTCCTTGAGTTCGCCTTTTCCTGTGAGTTCCTGCAGTGATACTGTAGCAACCTCCAGCAGTGATATCGATGAAGATACTCCTGCGATAGTTGTCAGCAGATAGAACAGGAATCCGAACAGAGGACCTACAGCTCCCATCGAATCGAATACGTTCTGCATCGTTACGAACAGCAGTCCAGGACCTCCTGCAGGCTCCAGTCCGAAAGCGAAGACTGCAGGGAATACTGCGCATGCTGCCATGACGGCTGCCAGTGTATCAAAGAATACGATTGTGATAGATGATTTCTGAAGATTGTTGTTCTTGCCGAGGTATGATCCGTAAGTGATCATTGCGCCCATTCCTAACGACAGTGAGAAGAACATCTGGCCTCCTGCGCTGCCTAATGTAGTAATAAGGCTCTTGCCTGCCAGTGCTGACCACTGAGGCTTGAAGATGAATGCGAATCCTGCAGCTGATCCAGGAAGCAGTGCCGCCTTGACGATCATGATAATGAGTATGAGGAAGAGCAGAGGCATGCCGATTTTACAGAAGTTCTCGATTCCGCCTGAAACTCCGCCGATACAGATAAGTGCTGTCACTACTACGAACAGTATCGCCCAGATGACAGCCTGTCCCTGATCTGTTACAAATGTTGTAAAGTAAGTAGCAGCGTCTGCGTTTACGCCCCAGCTTGCGTGGAACATGCTTCCGAGGTTGGCGATCATGTACTTGAATACATATCCGCCGAGTGTGCAGTAGAATCCCATCAGGAAAACTGCGGAAAGCATAGCCAGCCAGCCCATGAACATAAAGTTCTTGTTATTTCTTTTTCCAACCATCATGTAGGTCCCTACAGGGCCCTTCTGCTCTCTGCGGCCGAGGAAGAGCTCACCAAACATGATGATGAATCCTACGAATACGCAGAGTACGAGATAGCAGATCAGAAATGCGAAGCCACCGTGTGTACCCATCTTATACGGGAATCCCCAGATGTTACCAAAACCGATCGCTGAGCCTATTGCAGCCATTAGGAATCCGAAGTACGAATTAAAGCCACTATTGTTTTCACTCATTGCAAATATCCCTCCTTGCCAAATAAATAAATGTTATGAATAAGTAAAGAAATAAGTGTTCGGTGTCGCTGCAACGATAAAATATAAAATAATTTCGTTTGCTGGAGTAACACATAGCGCAGTTCCACCTGTAAAAATTATACTACTGTCGTAATTGTCAGTCAAGTCTGTAAATAAGCGTCACTTATGTATCTCATAAATATTTGTTATACTTAAAACGGCTGTATCCGTTGATATCAGTGGGTTTTTGAGCAAAACAAAAGAGCCGGTGCGCCCGTCTCTTTTGTCTGTAAAAAACATTAACTTGATTTTATTCACAAAATTGATTATTTATGCTGTACTCTCGCATTTCTCTTTTTATGGTATTCCGTGTTCCAGATCTTGTCCGCAACAGGAGCCCAGTTTTCAGCTGCATTTCTGGTTTTATCTGTAAGAGTATGTACATCCTCCGGACATTCAAGGTCGGTGGATTTACAGTCGCAGTTGTCGACGATTTCTTCAATAGCATCAGGATTATCCAGTATAGGACACGGCTGCATATAATTGTCATTGAACGGCTGGTGATCATGATAACCCATGAACAGCGGTGACTTATATGCTTCCAGCAATGTCTTGTCCTTGATATTCGAATCCGAGAAATGTACAAATGCGCATGGCTCAATGTCGCCGTTGGCATTGATGTGGAGATAATATCTTCCGCCGGCAATGCATCCGTTTACATACTCGCCGTCATTCCAGAAATCCATCGTGAACAATGGCTTGTTCTCTCTGAACTTCCTGACCTGTCTGTACATATATTCTCTCTGATCTGCAGTAGCGATGAGCTCAGGAACCGCATTCACGCCTACCGGCATATATGTGAATATCCAGCAGAAGAGCGCGCCCCACTCGATCAGTGCATCGATATATTCTTCGCTTCCGATCTCAGTTGCATTCTTGCTTGTGTAGCAGCATGATACTCCGAACGGCAGTTTTTTCTCTGTAAGAAGCTTCATAGCGTTTCTTACCTTCTGATATGTGCCCTTGCCTCTTCTGAAATCAGTAGCTTCTTCGAAGCCTTCTACACTGATGGCAGGAACGAAGTTCTTGACTCTGAGCATTTCATTCGCGAAATCTTCGTCAATAAGCGTCGAATTAGTGAAGGCCAGGAAAGCGCAGTCATTATGCTTTTCGCAGAGCTTGATGATGTCGTCTTTTCTTACCAGCGGCTCACCGCCTGTATAGATATACATGTATGTTCCGAGCGCTTTTCCCTGTGTGATGATATCGTCGAGCTGTTCATACGAAAGATTCAGTCTGTCACCGTATTCAGCCGCCCAGCATCCTGTGCAGTGGAGATTGCATGCCGATGTAGGATCAAGCAGTATTGCCCACGGAACATTGCAGTTCTCTTTTTCTCTGACTTCGTTCTGGCGCTGCATGCCAAGCACGCCCGCGTTGATAACGAAATTTGTAAATATAGTTTTTCTGACTTCAGGATCGACCTTTGTCCAAAGACTTACGAGAAGTTTATACCACGGACTGTCTTTATCAGCCAGTACATCATTTACCAGCTGTCTCTGAGACTTGAACATTCCCATAGAATACTTATCTACCCAATCCATAATATGCGGCAGATTTTCTTCCGGATTCTTGTCCAGATAATTATATGCCTTCATCAGTCCTTCTTTTTTGATCGTGTCCAAAACACTCACTCAAATCACCTCGTTCTTTCTTAACAGTTATATTTATTCATAAATATGGGCATGCTTTACCCAAAGAATAGTATATCATCCATTTTGCGCAAATTAATCAACACAATTTCAATTGTGTTGATTATTTCTACACAAATCGAAATGTGTAAATAATTTTTACACGTGTTAAAATTTCGCAGATGCCGGCATTTGCCGCTCCGCTCAGAACGCCCGGTAAGATGCGGACATCTCTGTTCCGATCCCAAATGTATAACCGTGTCCCGGACCCGGGATCCATTTGATAAATTCGCTGTTGAAATCATCTGTTCCGAAAAGATGCATCATGATCACCGCTATCGGACCGCCGTGAAGCACCGCGATATTTTTCGCGCCGGAGCGTTCTTCGAGTTCAGCCCATCCTGAATAAATCCGGCTGCAGAAATCGCGTCTTGATTCTCCCCCTTCGGGTATTACTTCACCTGACGTGTCACTGATCCACAGCTGATATGCCGGAACGTTCTTCAGTTCCTCATAACTGTGCTTTTCAAAGACCCCGAACCGCATTTCCCTGAGGGCCTCAACAGTCTCAAAGGAAATGTCCCCGTATATCTCCTGCAGAGTCTGATTCGTCCTGGTCATCCCGCTCGTGAATAACTTCGCGCCTTCGGCCGAAGGATATATTTTATCTTCCGCCAGCCGTTTCAGTTCTTCCGCACCTTCCTGTGAAAGAGGAAGATCCGCGCTTCCGTAATACCAGCGTCTGCGGTTTCCTTCGGTCTGCCCGTGCCTTATCAGTGTGATCGTCTTATCCATCGCGTCTCACTTCACCTTCAGTCCGATACCGCAGAAAACCCTTATCACATTATCCGCTGCGGACACCGACCATACCATCGCGCTTCCGTTGGCATCGCGCCATTTTCTCATTTCCTCATCGACCGGCACTACCCCCATGGAGATATCATCAAATATCAGCACTTTGTCTCCGAACCCGTTTCTGCTGTCCTTAAGGAATGCCACCGGCTCGATGCCCTTGCGTATGCACTGCAGCACTATCTTTTCCGCGTGATCAACGATCTGGTCCTGTTCATAATGGGCTTTTGCATATTCCAGCTTTCCCTGGCCTGCACCGCCGTAGATCATATCCATCGACAACTCCTATATCCAGGCCAGCGCTATGACGCCTGCCAGTTCTCCAAAAACTATTCCGTAGCCGGAAATATCTCCGTTCATGCCTCCGAGTCTGCGCTTTCCGGAGACCACCGCAGCGCACGATACCGCAAACGTCACAAAAAATCTTACCGCTGTCCGCAGCAGATATATACCCGTCACACCCAGAAGAAAGGCAGAAACAGCAAATATTACCGCCGTGATCAGCAACATGACGCAGAGCACCCTGCCGCTCTTTTCTTTTTCACCGCCGACGTGTCCGGAGTACTGACTTGTTTCCATAGGTCTGCTTCCGAGCACGAACGACACCGAGACCATCCTCGACATCACCGGGATCATCGCCAGTGTAACGAGATCCGCAGGACGCTGTGCGATATTACCGCCTGCCGTCAGCGAAAACATCGCCCCGAAAAAAAGGACAAACATCAGCACAGCCGATATGACCGCGAATGCTCCAATATGCGAATCCTTGAGGATCCGGCGCTTTTCTTCCAGCGGCAGCCTTGAACAGACCGCGTCATTCACGTCCATGAAACCGTCCAGATGTATCGACCCGGTCGCAAGAAACGGGAATACTGTCAGCAGAGACGCCGCCAGAGGCGCCGGTGTTCCGAGCAGATCGAGCAACAGAAAAAGCGCACACCAGAACAGGCCGAGTATCAGCCCGACCGCCGGCAGCATACGCAGCATATCTTTCCGCGCATCTTCATCCCAGACCTTATGAGGGCACGGGAGAGCTGTGAACATCCCCCACGCCATGCTGAATCCATGTAATGCTTTCATATCTTCTATTTGAACCTTACCGGCATGCCGTACGAAATCTCCGTCACACTGCCGCAAATACGCGCGAGTGCTCTTTCTGTCTGTGCCAGCGCTCTGCAGTAATACTCTGTAAAATCTCCCTCTACGTACTGTTCGCTCAGGCCGCAGTTTATCGAATCGGACACGAATATTGCCCTGCCCGTCATCCCGGCGAATTTCAGCAGATCATCTTCCACACGCCGCTTCGCGGAAAGATCAGGGACCTCTCCGGCAAACATTTCGTTCTGCAGCAAAGCGGTAACACTGTCAATAAGAAACACGCCGCATGTGCTGCATGTCTTCAGTATTTCCGTAATGCGGCGTCCCTTCTCTATCGTTTCAAAGCCCATTCCGGCCCTGTTCTCTATGTGCCTGGCGATCCTCCGCCTGTCCTCCTCATCATGCGGTATCATAGCCGCTACATAATAAAGCGGGACCTGCTGTGCTTCCGCAAAAGAAACGGCAAGATCCTGCGCATATGATGTCTTGCCATTTTTGCATCCTCCGCCGATGAAGCAGTTCATCAGAAACATCCTCCATTCCTTATTTCTTCCAGGTAATCATCGTTTATCGCAGCTTCCTCGAACGTAGCCATGTTCTTCATCACGCCGCACGCTCCCTTTATGATCTGAAAGGCCAGCGCACATCCGCTTCCCTCTCCGAGACGCATATCCATATCCAGCAGCGGGCTGAGACCGAGCTCCTTCATCGCCAGTGAATATCCTACCTCCGCCGACTTATGAGACCCGAACATGAATCCGGTGCAGGCCGGCGCTGTCCTGGCCGCTGCCAGGGCCGCCACCGCGGAAATATAACCGTCGATGACCGCCGGGATCCTGTATATCGCAGCGCCGATATACGCACCCGCCATTGCACATATATCGAATCCGCCGACTCCCGCGAGCACATCTATCGCATCCCCGAACTCTCTCGCTCCTGCTTCTGATACGATCATTTTCTTTCTGGCAAAAGAGACGTCGTTTATTCCGCCGCCTCTGCCGACGATGTCATCGGCTGAAAGTCCTGTAAGCGCTCTCTCTACAGATGACGCCGTCGTCGTATTGCCGATGCCCATTTCGCCTACACCGATAATATCATATCCCAGCTCTTTGGCCGCGCCTGCCGCCTCTATGCCGGTCTCTATGGCGCGGACAGCCTGCTCGCGCGTCATAGCATCACCCTGGGCAATATTTCCCGTACCATAGGCAATTTTTCTGTCGACTATGCATCCTATCCTGAACTCATCGCTTTTCAGCTCTTGAGGAATATCAGCGGCGATCCCGCAGTCTATCGCCATCAGACTTATCCCGAATGTCTGCGCCAGCGCACCTACACCGGTAAGCAGCCTGGTGAAATTTATAGTCTGTGAAAGCGTCACAGACTGGGGAGCTGATGAAACGCCTTCCTGGACGACGCCGTTATCCGCACTCATGATGAGTATGCACTGCCTGTCGGCGCTGTTGTATATCTTCCCGGATATCCCGGCTAACTTTATAGATATTTCCTCAAGCTTGCCCAGGCTCCCCGGCGGCTTTGCCAGCTTAGCCTGACGCTCCGACGCTTCTTTTAACGCTTTTTCGTCAGGCGGCCCGATCAGGTTTATCTGTTCTGCCAGTTTTTCCTCTGTAATTATCATCTTATCCATTAAGCAGCCCCTCTTTTTTCATCCATTCATATGCCTTCCCGGCCTTGCGGCTTTCAATCGTCATCGTATATTTATCATCGCAGTAATGGGCGATCGCCTCGAAAATATTTGACATGTCGGCGCTTCCCTCATCCGGCGCCAGATGTGAATCGGCATCACCGCGGTTGTTGTGCAGATGAAAATGGCCGATATGCTTTCCCAGCACAGCTATCCATTTTTCCGCAGGGACGCTGCCGAAAAAGTTGGCATGTCCTATATCAAGACACAGCTTTATATTTTCAGCATCTATCCTTTCTATCATGTCGAGCATCATTTCCGGCTCATCCTCCATGACATTCTCAATATATATGGTAAAATCTTTTTCAGATGACATCAGATCCGGCCAGACCGCAGCAGATCTTTCGATATGCCAGCTCTTGACATATTCAAAGGGAACATATCCGGAGTGGACCACCATCCGGCGAACTCCGCACAGCCGCGCCAGTTCGATATTTCTGCGCCAGCGCGAATACGCCAGCTCCAGAGCCGCATGATCTACCGCAGCCGGATGGAGCTCAGCAAACGAAGAATGAAAAAACCGTTTTTCCGGCGCGCAGCCGAAAAAATTTCTCTTTCTGAGCGCATCAAGTACGGCAGATGCTTTTTCCCCGTCAAGATTACCTGGATCCGCGAAATTATCTATCTCGACTCCGACATCATTTTCAGTTATCTGCTTATATGCGTCTTCCGCCATCGTGGCGATAAAAAGCCTGTCCTTTGTTATCATATACTTCACTTCCAATATATTTATATTATTTCATTTCTTTTCCTGAATATAATAATACCACTTTATCATCAGAACTGTTATGCATCCGCAGAAAGTACACTAAATAACAGGCAAGATGCCTGTTATCAGAACGGGTTAAAAGAAAAAGTTAAATTTCAGTAACGTGAAACAGATCTCCTGCCAGATACCGCTCGACAGCAATGCGTCTGCCGTCGTTGATCGTATGAGCTATACGATTGACAAGCTGTTCCGGCTCGCCGACCATACCTGACTTGGCCCAGTCATTGATTGTTCCCACAACGCCGTAAGAGAAAAAATCCGCCAGGAATTTTTTATCTTCTTCATTCATTTCATTTCCTGGAGTCATATCATCGATAATATCCCTGAAAAGCTGACTGATGATAGCCCTGATATGATCGCTGAGCTCGCCGTTATCATGTTCCATCGCATTCATGGAAAATTTCTTATGAGCCTTGACCGTAGTCAGTGCATCACAAAGATGCAGCGTCCAGTTGTCAAACGCCAGCCCCTGCTGAAACGGAAACATGATAAGCAGGTCATACACCTGATTAAGCAAATCATATTTATCCTGAAAATGATAATAAAAAGTAAGGCGGTTCAGACCGCACTTTTCGGTAATATTCGATATTGTGATCTCTGTGAAGGATTTCTCCTCCATCAGTTCCATAAACGCGTTGATGATCGCGTCTCTCGTCATATCTCCTTTTGCCATATTGCACCTCTCTCAAAGTTGTATGCATTATATTCTAACAAAAGAAGCCACATTTTTCAACATTTTTCGGTATATAAAAAAGAGCCTGTCCATTTTGGGACAGACTCTTTGAAAATTTATTTGTTGGAAAGATATTCATCGATGCCCTTGGCCGCGGTTTTTCCCGCTCCCATGGCAAGGATAACAGTAGCAGCGCCTGTAACAGCGTCTCCGCCTGCGAATACTCCCTCTTTGGAAGTAAGGCCGGTGAAATCGTCGGCAACAATGCACTTTTTCCTGTTCATCTCCAGACCTTCTGTCGTTGAAGGTATAAGCGGATTCGGTGTAGTGCCGAGAGCCATGATAACTGTATCAACATCGATATCGAACTCTGATCCTTCAATAGGAACAGGTCTTCTTCTGCCGGAATCATCAGGTTCTCCGAGCTCCATTCTGATGCATCTGATGCCTACTACATGATCCTCGTCATTTGTAAGTATCTCAACAGGATTAGTCAGCAGCTGGAAGTCTATGCCTTCCTGCTTCGCGTGCTCTACTTCCTCAGCTCTGGCCGGCAGCTCTGTTTCGCTTCTTCTATAAACGATATGTACCTCTGCTCCGAGTCTGAGCGCCGTTCTCGCCGCATCCATCGCTACGTTTCCGCCGCCTACAACGGCAACTTTCTTGCCGGCAATGATCGGTGTGTCGTAATCTTCTCTGAATGCCTTCATAAGATTGTTTCTTGTCAGGTACTCATTGGCCGAGAAGCATCCGTTTGCGGATTCTCCCGGAATGCCCATGAACATAGGGAGTCCTGCGCCGGAACCTATAAATACCGCGTCAAAGCCCTCATCGTACATCAGCTGATCAACAGTCAATGACTTTCCGACGATCACGTTCTTTTCGAACTTAACGCCGAGTTCCTCGACTTTCTTGACTTCTTTGGCAACTACCTTGTCCTTCGGAAGTCTGAACTCAGGAATTCCGTAGACAAGAACGCCGCCGTATTTATGAAGAGCTTCAAAAACAGTTACATCATAACCCATTTTTGCCAGATCTCCTGCACATGTCAGTCCTGACGGACCTGAACCTATGACAGCAACTCTCTTGCCATTCTTTTCTTTAGCCGTAGCAGGCTTGATGTCATGTTCCAGCGCCCAGTCAGCAACAAATCTCTCGAGTTTGCCGATCGATACAGCTTCGCCCTTTATTCCTTTGATGCAAAGCTGTTCGCACTGTGTCTCCTGCGGGCATACTCTTCCGCAAATAGCAGGAAGCGATGAATCTTCACCTATGATATGATAGGCCTTTTCAAAGTCGCCTTCCTTGACGGCCTGAATAAAATCAGGAATATTTATCGAAACAGGACATCCGCCCATGCACTTGGCATTTTTGCAGTGCAGACAGCGTTCCGCTTCAGCCATAGCTTCTTCTTTATTGTATCCGTAACAAACCTCATCGAAGTTCGTTGCTCTCACTTTTGGATCCTGCTCTCTGACAGGGACTTTCTTCATGTTGTCCATTATTACGCATCCTCCCCGCATTCTCCGCAGCCGCCGTGATGAGTATCGCCTTCCTGAAGTTTCAGAAGAGCTCTTCCTTCAAGTGTCTTGTACATCTGCGAACGTTTCATAGCTTCATCGAAATTGATCAGGTGACCGTCGAACTCCGGTCCGTCAACACAGGCAAACTTGACTTCGTCACCTACGTGAAGTCTGCATCCGCCGCACATACCTGTTCCGTCTACCATGATAGGATTCATGCTTACTACTGTCTTGATGCCGTATTTTTTCGTCGTAAGAGCAGTAAATTTCATCATGATCATAGGTCCTATTGCAACGCACAGATCATATTTCTTTCCCTGATTTTCCACAAGATCCTCCAGCTGGGCGGTAACCATGCCGTTGAATCCGTATGAACCGTCATCGGTAGTAACATACAAATTCGAAACCTCAGCCAGCTTCTTCTCCATGATCAGAAGATCCTTGGTCTTCGATCCAAGGATAACGTCGCAGTCGACGCCATGCTCCTTGAGCCACTTGGCCTGAGGGTATACCGGAGCAGCGCCTACGCCGCCCGCAACGAATAATATGTTCATTTTCTTAAGATCTTCTATCGGAGTATCGATAAGATCTGATGGACGTCCGAGCGGTCCTGTTATATCACACAGTTCATCGCCGTCCTTTAACTCCGACAATTTGAATGTCGTAGTTCCTACCGTCTGATACACAAGAGTAACCGTACCCTTTGTCCTGTCGTAGTCACAGATCGTGAGAGGGATTCTCTCACCCTGCTCATCAACTTTAATTATCACAAACTGCCCAGGCTGGCAATGTGCGACTACACGCGGCGCTTCCACGTCCATCGTGTAAATTTTGTCGACAAGCATTCTTGCATTTGATACCTTGTACATTTTATCCTCCTAATTATAACTCTGCTTTCCATATTAATACGAATTGTTCAAAGATTCAAGTCAATCCGCCATTTCGCCTGTTTTATAACATATAAGAAAATGCAATATCGAAATAAAGAAACTCTTATATCATTTACAAACATTCCGGATACCATGACGATATCCGGAATGTCTGTATGTATATGGATTACCAGTAACAATAGTTCATGTTGCTACATAGTTTCCTTGTAAGCTGTACCGATTGCATCAGCCGTGATGAACGCTGCATAGACGTCTTCCGGAGTTACTTCCATAGGCTCGTTGCACATCGTTTCACCTTCTCCGCATGCTCCTACTGCCGCAGCCATGATCTGCTCCCTGGAAGGTTCATAGCCCATATCCGCAAAGCAGACAGGAAGTCCGACAGAAGTGCAGAAATCAAGTATCTCTTCGATCTCATCCATTGGAGCATCCTCGAGAACAAGTTCTGTCAGTGTCCCGAAAGCAACTTTCTCGCCGTGCTGCATATTGTGGAATTCATGTATTACAGTCAGTCCGTCATGAATAGCATGAGCTGCGGCCAGGCATCCGCTCTCAAAGCCTATACCCGACAGATATGTATTTGCTTCGATGATATCAGCAACTGCCTTTGTCTTGACTTTATTTCTCGATGCGATCATCGCCTTATAGCCTTCAGAAATAATAGTATTGTAGCAGAGGTGCGCGAGTTCATATGCTGCATTTGCCGGAGGGAATCCGCCCATGTTCAAAGCGCCTGATTTTCTTGCCGCCTTGGCTTCAATGAATGTCGCCAGCGCATCGCCCATTCCCGAGACCAGAAGTCTTACAGGAGACTGCGCGATAACGTCTTCGTCCATTACTACGATATTTGGGTTCGAAGGCAGGACCAGATAATGATCGAATACGCCGTCATCTGTATATACTACGGACAGTGCCGAACATGGCGCATCTGTTGAAGCGATAGTAGGAACTACTACTGCTGCGATGCCCGCATAATAAGCAGCCGCTTTGCCGGTATCAGCAGTCTTGCCGCCGCCTACTGCTATGATGCAGTCGCAGCCCTGATCTTTGACGGATTTTACAACTCTGTCTATCTCGCCCTGAGAACATTCTCTGTTGAATACCTCATATACGACTTCACTTTCAGTTCCGCTGAAGCTTCCGTCGATTTTATCCTTGACCCTTCCGAGTCCTGAATCCGTTGCGAGTACCATGAACTTTCTGCCGAATTCTTTTGTGTACTCCTGAAGATGTGCCATAGCACCTGCCGCCTGGATATATTTTCCCGGTGATTGAATTAATCTACTCATTTTTTACCTCCACATAAAATTGAACTCTAACTGACCATCGTGCATTTATTACATTAATACATATCAAGATCTATCTTGTTAATGTATTTTATGACTTGATCGAGGCCTTCTCCGGTCAACCCGCAGACCTCAAAAATAGGATCGGCGCCCGCCATTTCCAGATATGTTCTTGCATCCTTTATCTCTTTTTCATCGGCTATGTCTATATGAGTTACTACTCCTATGACGGGCTTTGTGAACATCGATGAAAATGCAGGAGCAAAGACAGACATGTATTTAGTGGCATCCTTCACAAATATTATCACATCGGCATCGGCAGATGTGATCTGCAGAGAGCCGTAATACGATCTGCGCTCTGCATATTCTCCCGGAGTATCTATCATATTTTCTCCGATATAAGCAACAGCCTGTGTTTTTTCATACTTTATCTCCCGGCTGTTTATATACTGGCAGATCGTGGTTTTCCCTTCCTGTGATCCCCCTATCAGTATTATTCTCTTTTCCAGTTTCATCCGCCTATGTCCTCGTTATCTGCGTGCCAGAATAATTCATCTTATCACATAACAGATTCAAAATGTTCCTCATTGCCGACTCGACCGCCATTATCTGACCTGTGATCAGCAGTGAACCGTTGAACCGGTCTATAAAACCGATCTTCACATCAGCGGCTTTAGTCGCGGCATCACCCGCCACTATCGCGGCTTCGCTCGGCGTAATAGTAAGGATCCCTATGCTGCCGGACGCATCAAGGAGGCCCAGCTTTTTATAGACATCCGGATCCGGCTTCGAAATAATATGTGCCAGAGTCACCTGACGTCCCGGAACAAATTCCTGTATTATTCTTGTCTTTCCGTCTTCCATTATCTTATACTCCGTTTATCCGAGCAGATGTGCCGCAAGATCTTTATGCGGCGAAGCTATGACCGCCGTACTGGTGATTTCTCCTTCGTCGCCCAGTTTTGCCGTCACTGATCCCATTGCTGATTTCACCGACGATATTTCCCCGGTAAAGATCAGGAATCCCTTTCCGCCCAGACCTCTTGCTATTCTTATCTCTATAAGAGTGATATTGGATGCTTTAGCTGCAATATCACCGGCGATTATCGACGTCATGGCGGAAATCGTTTCCACTACGCCTATCGACTTGATTTTTTCAACTTCCGTCGTTCCCATTATCGCAGCCGGCAGACTTTCATGCACATTATTGATAATATGCGTACCAACCAGAGAATACCCTGCCGCCAGAACTCCTGAACGCATTGAGTTTTTAACTGCGCCTACATTGCCGGTAACAATAATAATATATTTGCCGGGGCATGTAGGAGTCGCCAGAATAAGTTCTACATCAGCAGCTTTCAGCATAGCATCTGCAGTTTCTATGCCTGTCGGAATATTTTTCAATTCTATCAGTCCAATTGATTTGTCCATAATTTTGCTCCCGCTTTCTTACTTTTCTATTACTATCTGTCCGTTATCCGTGGAAACCACTTTGCCGCTGATGCTTGCGTGATACGAAGCTCCCAGCTGTCCTTCATTCATTCTGGCAACAACATCGCCTTTTTTTACCGTATCCCCCGCATTCACAACGGGAGACGCCGGGGCACCCACATGCTGCTTCAGTAATATCGTGACTTTCCCGAAGTTTTTCCGGCATTCCTCCAGCGGCGCCGGCTCGTCATATGCAGTAATGCCCAGCCGTGCAATGAGTTTTTTCACCGGATATCTCCTGTACTCGCGGAACGGATTCGCATGTTCCGGCTGATCGTGAAGCTCATTCTTTATACCGGCCGCACCCATCTGTGATTTGAAGGCATTGTGCAGCTTCCATGGCTGCAGATCCATCACACATGCATATTCACACAATCTGCATCCGCAGCAGAGATAGGCATTCATAGGAGTTATACTGCTGTCACAGAAACTCTGATAACTCGCGAACCTGATCATTTTATTAGGTTCGATACGGTGACCCAACAGGTTTCTCGGGCATACTTCCGTGCAAAGGCTGCAATGCATGCATGCGCTTCGCGCCAATTTCATCATATTGTCCAGAGGCTTCGTCAGGCTTACTATCAGCGAATGATCCGCAGGCAGTACGATAAGACCTTTTGTTGTCTTTGTTATCAGGTCATTGTCACGAACGATCCGGCCCATCATCGGGCCGCCGTTTATTACTGCATAATCATCGACCGTCGGTCCTCCAGCCAGCGCCAGCGCTTCCTTAACAGTTATGCCGATCGGAACTTTTACTGTCTTTTTCTGCTTTACGCAGCCTGTGAGCGTAACATATGAATCCGTGACCGGCTTGCCGCCCTTCACTGCATCGTAAATGTTCAATACCGTCTCGACATTGTCCACCACTGCTCCTACCGCTATCGGTATACCGCCTTCAGGAACGATGCGTCCCGTCACTTCGTATACGAGCACCTGCTCGTCGCCGGCAGGATAAAATTCTCCCAGATGGAATATACGAATATTTTTATATTTATCCAGCAGTCCGGAAATCGCGGCATCGGCTTCGGCATAATGCTTCTTTAGTGCTATGACGCCTTCTTTCGCACTTACCTGCTCCATGATCATGCTGAGTCCTTCCAGAAGATCTTTTGCGCGTACCGCCATAAGCTGCTGATCGACACGCAGGAGCGGTTCACACTCCGCCCCGTTGACGATGACTGTATCCGCCTTTGTATTGAGTTTGACATGTGTAGGAAATCCTGCGCCGCCTGCTCCCACTATTCCGTTATCCTGTATGATATCCGTGAAATTGTCCATTTATAATACCTCGTTTTATCTTACTGACAGCCCGCCTACAAGTACACATCTTCTCATTCTGGCAAATGATCTGGCTGAAGTCAGTCCTTCTCCTGTCGGCCCTGCGATCGTAAATGTCGTATATCCTTCACCGCCTACTCCTATGCCTGCGTAGGACGGTCCGTTTTTAACGAATATCGTCGTCTGTATCAGTTTGGCCATTTTTGTCAGCGCATCCACATTCTTTGAATGTATCATCGCCGTATGTCTGTTTCCGTGTTCGACCTCGACGGCAAAGTCTATCGCCTCGTCGACATTATCCACTCTGACAACAGGCAGTATTGGCATCATAAGCTCTATCTGAACAAACGGGTGATCTTTCGGTGCTTCGATCATGATAAGCTTTATCTCCGGACCTGCACTCAGACCTATTTTGTTCAAAATATACTGAGCATCTTTGCCGACAAAATCAGTTGCCGGTTTATTGTCTTTGACAACGAGGCTCACTAGTTCATCTATCTTAGCCTGATCCTTTAATTCATAGGCTCCGTTCTTTTTCATATTGAACATGAGATAATCTGCGATGGAATCAACGGCAATGACTTCTTTTTCCGCAATGCACGGCAGATTGTTGTCAAAACTGCTTCCTGCCACTATGTCGGAAGCCGCTTTTTCGATATCCGCTGTTTCATCGACCACGACCGGCGGATTTCCGGCTCCTGCTCCGATAGCTTTTTTGCCGCTTGAAAGCACAGTTTTGACGATCCCCGGTCCGCCTGTTGCCACCAGCATTCTGACAGCCGGATGCTGCATCATTTTATTGGTATTTTCTATTGACGGATGTTCTACCGTAACTATCAGATTTCTCGGTGCTCCTGCTTCTTCCAGCGCCCTGTTGATCATCTTTATCGTATCCAGAGAAACTTTCGTGGCTCTCGGATGAGGACTGAATACGACCGTATCTCCCGCTGCCAGCATGCCGATCGAGTTGCATATTATAGTCTCGGTAGGATTCGTTGTCGGCGTGATCGAGCCGATTACTCCAAACGGAGAATAATCGATAGTTGTCAGTCCGTCATCACCCGAAAGAGCAACTGTTTCCAGATCCTCGACGCCTGGTGACTGCAGTGCGGCCATTCTGTTCTTTATAAGTTTATGTTCGTATTTCCCCATGCCTGTCTCTTCTACAGCCAGTTTCGAAATATATTCCAGATTCTGTTTGTCTGTGATCACGTCACGTATAACCTGAACATATTTTTTCCTGTCGGACATAGGACGCTTCAGATATTCTTTTTCCGCCGCCGCTGCAGCCTCCACGGCCTGGTCCATATCCGAAAATATCCCGTATGTATAACCAGCGCTGCAGGCAGCTGTTCCGCCGCTTACTTCTGTCATTACGTCTTTGACGATTTTTTCTATCATGCTTACATCGATTTCCATCACTTGTTACCTCCGATTTTTTCAAGCGCATATTCAGCAATACTCATGTCCTCTGCTACCGTGCCCCCGCTGATCCCGATAGCACCGACCACTTCTCCGTTTATTCTGTACGGATATCCGCCTCCGAACACCACGATCCTGCCGCCGTTGGTATTCTGAATTCCGTATAAACTGCCGTCGGGCGCAGCTTCCTTTGTGAGTTCAGATGTCGGCATTTTCAATGCTGCTGCCGTAAACGCCTTGTTTTTGGAGATATCTATGCTCGCCAGCAAAGCTCCCGTCATCCGCTGATGAAGAATGATATTCCCACCGGCATCTACTGCGGTAAAAACACATGGCACGTTTATCATGTCAGCTTTTTCCTCTGCCAGAGCCGCCAGTTTTTTGGCCAGCTCCAGATCGAATTTTTCATTTCCCATGTTGAATTTTTCCTTTATTATTTCTATTGTTTTCTGTCTGATGATTTCATACTGTGTATAGTCTTCTTCCAGACGGGCAAGCGCGTAAACCGCATCTGACAGGCGGTTCACATATCTGAACAATACCTCTCGGATTTCTTCTGTTCTCCCGGCGGCCGTCATCGCGCGTTCTGCGCGCCTTATGATCGTTCTGGCCGCATGCAGAGATGCTGACGCCTGATTCACTCCCGGTATCACGAAATGTGTTTGTCTGCCTGTCGTTTCAGTACATTTGTCTACTAACCCTTCAAGTTCTTCAACATCCTCTGCGGATATTTTTTCCTTTAATGACGCCGCTCCTGTACTGTCACTTGCCAGCTCGGCACCCAGAACGAAAAGTTTTTTCTGTATTTCTCTGATGGCCTGCTTAATGTCGTCATGTCCGCAGGAAGCATATGCAAGTCCGAGCATTGAATTGGCTTCATCTATAGTGCCATAGCATTCTACTCTGATATCATCCTTGCCTGTTCTGGTTCCTCCGATAAGACCGGTCTCGCCTTTATCTCCTCTGCGTGTATATAGATTGGCCACAAAAATCACTTCCTACTGTTCCACTTCAACTGTATCTACTATTCCTACTACTGTTGCATCTACAGGTGCGCTGTCGCCTGAAGCGAATCTTGCCGTACTGCCGGATACAAATATAACCAGTTCTCCTGTACCGGCATCTACCGTATCGACTGCAATCAGCGATTCACCCGAAGGCAGCAGTTTTTCATTGAGCTTCTGCACCACAAGCAGTTTATTGCCTCTGAGCCTTTCGTCTTTTCTTGTAGAAACTACTGTTCCGATAACTTTGCCTAAAAACATATCCACCTGCTACTCTCTTACGATCCTGACGCCGTATTTCGCTGCCGTCTCCCGGGCCAGCGCAGTTACAATAGCATTCCGCGGAACGACCAGGTTGCCGTATTCCGCATATCTGATCACCGAATCACTGCCGATCACTGTCTTCCCTCCGCCTGATGCCGCGTTTGATTCAAATGGCGCGATGCACGAAGCAGGTTCAGACGAATTCTGCTCTGCGTGTTGTCCCGCGAAATACTGTAAAGCATCTCTGCAGAGAGAATTACCCGTAGTCAGCACCGCACCATAAGATCCCATTTTGTTTTTATTGTCGCGAAGTTTCGCTTTAAGAGCATCATTCATATAGTATCCGAGTTTTGCTCTCTGCGGATTATCCGGACAGCATCCGTCGACTGAAATGACCACTTTTCTTCCTCTCATCAAAGCATTGACGATCAGTCTTGACGGCCAGTTGTCGGCCATGCAGGAAGCGATTTTAGATGCCGTATTCACAGTCATTGCCGGGACAATAAAGTTTTCAAATCCGGCAGCAACAGTTTCCGGCGGCTCTGTTCCTCTTCCTTCAATAATTTCATCGGGTTCCAGCGTTTTTACTATCCTGTCCTTATCAAGCAGTGCCTCCGCGCTGTCAGTCATATAAAGTGAAAACGAAAAACCGTTTTGCTTCAGTTCTGCCAGCTGATCCAGATTTTCTGCAAATCCCAGCATAGATCCCGTATATACTACAAGTGCATGTTTCATTTTTTCCATGATCCTTTCGGCCGCCTTTTCCGCTGCGACAGATACCAGCACTTCTTCAACTATTTTTTTAATTTCATCCACAGTCATTTTTTTCACCGTCTACTATTCCCGGCTGTTCATTGCTATTCCCAGAGGTGTCACAAGCAGCGGAGCCGCCGGCTTGACTGTTCTGACCCCGATATACTGTTCAAAGACATCAGAGAATTTTTCAAAGCAGCACGCGCCGCCGACGACATATATACAATCCACGTCATAACCCTGTATATAGTTCCTGATTATCGACGCCATTTTTTCAACTACCGGCTTTATTACAGGGAAAACATTTTCTTCATTCTCTCTGCTGATCTTGTATTCCTCGCCTTCCTCAAAACTCATGCCGTAATATCCGGCCAGAGCCAGAGTCATATGTGTTCCGCCTGTAGGTTCGTCACCAGTAAAAATCACTTTGCCGTCTTTCAGAATACTTATTCCGGTAGTTCCTCCGCCGACATCCACAACAGCTCCGCTGCTGCATCCGATCACCGTAGCAGCGGCCGTAGGTTCGTCAATGACATTGCTTACATCAAATTCTGCTCCGGAAACTACATTAGAAATGACTTTTACATTTCCTTCTATTATCCCGGGCGGTATTGCCGTGGCTGCCGAAGTGAGTTCAGTTCCGGTTATTTCTTCCAGCCGGGCTTTCAGATCTTTAACAGTTCTAACCGCCTTGATATAATCAACGACAATCCCGTCTTTTACCACAGATGATCTGCAGGATACACCTGCCACCGGCCTGTTGCAGCTGTCAGTTGCAGCAATCACTATATTTGCGGTTCCGAGATCCACACCAACTTTAAGAGTTCCCTGATATTCGCTGCATTTTCCTTCGTTCACAAGTGTTTCAAAATTCCTCAAAACATCATTGCATTTAGCTAAATCATTCTGCATTGATACTCACCTATTCAACGACCAGGGCGAAATCCCCGCTGCTTACTCCCAGTGCATTTGCTTCATCGACATCGATGTGCATTTCCAGTGCATATCGGTCAGATACTCTGACTACTGTATTTTGCAGAACAGCTCCGCGCGCTTCCTTTGTTCCCAGCTGCACACACACTCTCTGCCCGTCAGCCAGTCCCGCGCGAAGCGCTTCCTGCGGAGTCATATGGATATGCCTCAGTGCGGCTATCACGCCTTTATCTTTAACTACGCTTCCGGCCGGACCGATTATCTCGATGCCCGGCGTGCTGTCAAGCGAGCCCGATTCTCTTACAGGTGCATCCACTCCGAGCGTCCTGCCGTCAGTTCTGGATATTTCTATCTGTGTCTGACTTCTCAGAGGACCCAGAACACGAACATTTTTCAGCTGTCCTTTAGGTCCCTTCAAGGTGACGATCTCTTCGCTGGCGTATTGTCCGGGCTGCCCAAGATCCTTTTTATGAGTAAGCTCTGAACCTGCACCGAACAAAATGTCCATATCAGCTCTGTCCAGATGAATATGTCTGTTCGACACTCCCAGCGGGATCCTCATCTTCTGCATATCCAGATTTTTGATCACTATTTTAGTTATCAGCTCTGTCAGCTGTTCCTGTGTCATATTCACAGTATTCATTGTCAGTCTCCTTATTCGGCAGCCTTCGGAAGTATCTTTTCAACATCTGAGTGCGGTCTCGGGATCACATGCTGCGACACTACTTCGCCGACTTTTGCGGCCGCTACAGATCCTGCATCCACAGCCGCTTTGACCGCTCCTACATCTCCTCTGACCATCACTGTCACAAGCCCGGATCCGATCTTCTCATATCCGGTCAATATTACGTTTGCGGATTTCGTCATAGCATCCGCGGCTTCTATCGCCCCGACAAGGCCTTTTGTTTCTACCATGCCCAATGCTTCATTCATTTTTTTCTCCTTTTCCTTTCGAACTATTTTGAAAGTTTTCTGTTCGATTTTTTCATCGGTCTCGGCTTCGGTTTTTCGGTTTCAGTCTTTTCTTCAGCTGTTTCCGAGCCGTCTCCGGCACTGTTGTCTGCTGTCTCCGAACCGCTGCCGGTACTTTCCGTTTCTTCTCTCCTCACAGTGTTATCAATATCCTGGATCTCTGCTTTTGATTTATTGTCAGCTCCGTACATTACATCTTCAGGTCCGATGTCCCGGCATCCCGCCGTGTTCGTATTATCCACCATGATACCTGTAGATAGGGCCGGCCTCGGGATCACATACGTACTGACGACTGTTCCGACTTTTGCGGCAGACATTCCAGCCGCATCTACTGCAGCCTTCACTGCTCCGACGTCGCCCTGTACTTTGACAGTTACCATGCCGTCGCCCTTCGTAAGCTCAAAACCGACAAGCTTTACATTTGCAGCTTTTACTGCTGTATCTGCGGCTTCGACTGCAGCGGTCATACCTACCGTTTCGATCAGTCCCAGACTTTTGACTTCCATCGTCATTCTCCTTTACTGTACTTCTTTAAACGGCATGCCCTTAACAAGCCGTGCTCCGTTTGTGCCAATGTTCCTGACCGTTTCCGGATCCGAACCTGATCCGATCCGGAACAGAGGGTGATCTTTTTCGAGTTTGCTGAAGTGCAGCACGATCTCACGGCTGCTCACTCCGACACCAACCCCAAGAGTCGATGCTCCGGAAGCGTCATACGCCATCTCAAGTGCGGTGCCGTTTCCTTTTTCGGTTTCGAATGGTATCCCCTCTTCTTCTATGCCGAGCATCAGCTGACGCACGACATCATCATCCGCTTCCGGTCCCGTGAATATTTTTATTGACGGTCTGACCGCTTTATAAAAAGGCATTATTTTCCGTCCTCCTCACTCATGGCAAGAACCAGTCCGGTCGCTACTGCGTTTCTCGGTCCTTCAGCACCTCTTACATTTGCCCTTCCGGAAACGATTTTGTATTGAGAAAGTCCGTCTGTCACAAGCTGAGGCACCTCGAAATCCAGCGCCGATCCTCCGACCAGCACCACGAACGGGATATCCCTGACATTTCCTGTCGGGCTGACCCGTGAAAGCGCTCTTAAGGCATTGGTGACAAAAACTTTCTGCTTCGCGTTTTTCCTTACCAGTCTGATTTTTTCAATCGAATTATGCTCACCTTCCAGCGGTATCATATTTCCGTCTTTCAGGATCACGACTCGGGCGAACAATTTTGAGTCCAGCGGTTTATCGAAAAACTGTACTGTGCCGTCTTCATGCCGTATATGAAAAAGGCTTTCAACTTTGGCCAGCGGATATTTCTTGATATCTTCCGCTGTTTCAAAATCCCGGAGTCCGAGTTCCGATTTGATCAGCAGTGTGACCATATTCCCGGCACCGGCCAGATGTATCGAGGTGATTCTCCGATCATCCGTTATTATTGATGCGTCAGTAGATCCGGCTCCCATATCTATTATTGCCAGCGGCTTATCTGTACCCGGAGTCGTCAGGGCCCCTCTTATAGCCATGTCTGCTTCCACACCGCCGACTTTGACAGGAACACCAATTTTTTCTGTTAATTCCTCGGCGATCTTTTCCATCTGCAGCTTGTCCGCTTTTACCATCGCGGCTATGCCGACGGCATTTTCCTCCGAATATTCATTTGCCAGTCCGCCTCTTACTTTCTGAGGTGTAAATGTATCAACGGCCAGGATATCCTGTATCTTTATTTCTCTGATACTCTGACCTGTAAGCTGCGCCATGACCAGTTTCACTTTGTCCAGCATTCCGCCCGCGTTCGTCCCGGATTCGCCGGAAGCATCCTGCATGTCGCCAGCCAGATCGATAGCTTGCATGATTTTATCCGAGCCTTCATCCACATCGACTGTGACTTTGTTCCGGGAGCCGCTTATTTCTATGATGCCTGCAGGAATACGTCTTTCCTTTACATCGCCCTCCGGCGTCTTTATCACGACTGCCGAGCGGTTTCCGATCAGCGCTCTCGCTATCGGAACTATCTGCCTTGTTTCTTCCGGATCCAGCCCGAACATAGTTGCTATCCCATAAGGATTGGAAAGCACTTCTACTACGCCTCCGGGTGCAGCAACCTCCACTGCGCACATCATGCCCAGCGGGACTTTATCGATCAGGCTGACTTCATCTACGATCGGGATCGGCTTATTTAATCTGTTGTCTATCAGCACACCGTCATCACTCTGGACGATCGCTGCTTTGATATCCATCATTTCCGCAAAACTGTTGATAGCATCAGCCGCATCCTCAAAAGAAATATCATCCGGCACTACCACCACATGCGCTGTTCCCTGCTCCGCTTTCGCAATATCCGAGAGAAGAACTGTTATCCCCGAAACTACTCCTAATCCGCCCGGCGTCGAAGGGTTATGACCTATCATCGTTGATTCAGTAATGATCGTCTCTGTGATGGTTTCCATAGCTACGTCGCCTATTACCGGCGCTGCTTCATTTATCCTGATCTCATCGAGATCCTTTTCCGTGAGTCCGGCAGCTTTAAGCGCCTTGGCCAGTGAATTGAAAACACCTTTGATATTGTCGGACGTTCCTTTTATGCCTGTTGTAGATGCAATGCCGCTTGCAAGGAATTCAACTTTTCCATATTCTGTTCCGGCCACAGCCGTTTCCGTCGTTGCATTTCCTATGTCGATTCCTGCAATGATCTTCATTGATATCCTCCGTACTAATTAATCCTGTCTCAGTCTGTCACGTTTTTCATACACATCCGCGGCATCTCTTACAAACGCCGAACATACTGTGCAGTTGTATTTTTTACTTAATTCATCTGCAATATCCAGCAGTTCCTGCTTCGATGAACGATACGGCCTGAGCGCATTATATATTTCGATCAGCCTGTCGTCCGGAACAGAAATAAGTTCGGCCGCTCTTCTCAGATTACCGGCCAGATTTTCTCTGCCTACGGATTCCGCGACCTGAGCCTGCATCTCCATAGTCTGCGGCGAAATTCTCATATCGGCGGCCGTCAGATTGCCGTTGATTACGTCTTCCAGTTTCATATCAGACAACCTTTTACCGGTCCTTGAATAAATCCTGTCAGGGATTTTTTCTCCAAGAGGATAACTTCCCGCATCGACTTTATTACGGTCTTCCGGAGATGGCACCGCTGCGGAAGAAACTGCTGTCTGCCCCATGGCTTTCATGACCTCTTCCACGATTGCTTTCATCATTTGCTCCTGATCCATTTTGTTCCTCCTATTTAAATTCGACTCTCACTGCCTGAGGCTTCTTTTTGACGTCCTGATGTTCTGCTTCCTTGATGTGAAGCAGTGCAGCAATAGCCTGGTATTTCGGTCTCGCCATCTGATCGTTCCTCACCGGTACCGGATTCGGAGACTCTCCCTTTGCATATTTTGCGGCGTTTTTACCCAGCTGTCTGTATGTCGGCAGATCGATAAGCGGCGCCTGTGAAAACAGTTCCAGGTTGCTCAGAGGCGGCAGGTCTTTCTGATGGATGACCGTTGTCCCTTTGGACTGTATCCCTATTCCCACTCCTGATCCGCTCAGAACAGCCGCATCATGACCAACGAATGAAACGTCTGCTGTCCGGTATACTCTGACGACCCTGCACTTCATTCCTTCTTCTTCTATTCCGGCCATGATTTCTTTGATTACATCAGCATGAGGGATCCCGATAATAGTACTTGTCTGATATATCCCGAATGCAGGTGTAATACCTAAAACCACTTCATCGACGGCCGTGCCGCTCTTGGCTTCGCCCTCTTCCGTCAGGATCAGCTGGCCTGACGCGCTTTCTGTTCTGCCCGCAGATGCTGCGGAGACTGTTGTCCGGGATGCAGCAGATACCTGTGCCGGCGCTTCTTCTCCGCCGAGGTCCATTTCCTTCAGTACATCAGCTACGATATTTCTTAATTCTTCCTGATCAATGTTCATCTGTTACACCTCCTAATAATCTTCCGGATTTACTGCCCAAGGAATATCATTGATTTCATTCAGACGTTCCTCAGTCATCTGATATCCTGTCTGCGGTCCGTGATAATCATTAGGTTCGTTGACAGCACTGATAACATGGAAATTTTTGTCGAGTATAGCTGCGGTATGCAGATAATCTCCTGCGACCTTCTGCTTCTGCATATTGAAGACTGCTTCAGCTACATCAGGGAAACCTCCGTCATACAGAGCTTTGATGATATCGATCCCCGAAGTATCTCCGGCCATCATTTCTTCTATTGCTTTCAGATCTTCATTGACATTTCTTTCAGGAATATCTTTGCTTCCGTGTGCATATGTAGCTGCTTCAACTTCCTCATCCGTTATAGCCGGCAAACCGAGACCTCTGAATACAGCCTGACATGCCTTAGCTGCCTTATTCCTGATTTTTATTACGTCATCTTCCTTGACAGGTCTTAATCCTCCGTCCAGTTTCAGGTCTCTCTGAATGACCAGCCAGTCGTCGAAGTCTTCTGCATCCCAGTTCGATCCTGCGAACATGTTATCGTAGTTCGGGACCGAACTATATCCGGAACAGATGAAATCTGTTCCCGGTACGAACTGCATAAGAGTACGTGCGCTTCTGCGCAGATCCGAATGCGTGAACGACTGGTCATTCGACGAAGCACATTCAAGATCAAGCAAAGTTGCAATAAGGTTTTCAGCTGCCATTGCTCTTACTCCGCTCGGCACTCCCGCCGGTACGCCGCAGCAGGATACAGAACCGTTCTGTATACCCTGCGAGCCTGCGCCTTTCGTGATGAAAATACATCTCGCTTCCAGATACAGCATCGACTTGCCTTCAGCAAATCCCATCTGTACTTCAGAACCTGTTCCTGAAGTGAATCTCATTTTGAGGCCTCTCGACGCATAACATGACGCCAGGAAAGCTTTTGAATACGGCGTGTCATCGCCATCCATAAATACCTGTTCTGTGCCGTATACGGATACTGTCTCAGCGTATGTTGTAAATCCTCTCATGCCCATCGCCAGTTCAGTAGCTTCTTCTACAGAACACTGCGTAAGGACTCCCGGTCTTCCGGTCTGTGCTCCGACCAGAACGCCGATTGCATTCATAGGCGCATATCTTGCTATTCCTACTGTTGTTTCTTCTTCATCAAAACCGCGGAAGCTTGCCTCTGCTGCATCTGCTGCGATTTCTACAGTATTGTCTCTGAGGTTTGTGGCATGCGCCTGATTGCTCGGAGTTTTTCTGGCTCTCATTTTAGTGAGTCCCATCATTATTTCCAAAACAGACATTTTGCATACGACTTCATTTATCTTCGCCGGTGTCATCGATAATGTTATTTTCAGCACTTCATCTCTCGGCACATTGATGTCACATATTTTTCTGGCTATTTCCGTCGAGTCCATCGCCGCAACATTCTCGGCATTATCAAGTTTTATCGCATAATCCGCTATGAAAGAATCTATCATATCGAATTCTTCTCTTCTCTTTCCGTCCATCTCCACAACTCTGCCGTTTTCGACTTTGATGCTCGGTACAGGATCAAGAGAACTTTCCATTGCGACCAGACCCACTTCAGGCCACGGCTTTACAAAGCCGTCCTGATGGATAGGCCTGTTTTCCAGGACCTCGAATCTTTTTGATCTTTTCATACTTTTCTCCTTCCGGGTCACTAATTAAAGTATGTACGGCTGTGTTGTCGAAACCGGCGTTTCACCATATGCGCCCAGCAGCTGCATACCCACTTCACGTGCCGCTATGATAGACTGTTTCACTGCCCCGGAATCGCCGGAGAATGAAAGTATAACCTCGTTAGTGTAGCTCGTGCCGCCGTTTGTAGGGCTCGAATAACCTGTAACATCTACTGTCGCGGCCTTTACTGCTGTATCGGCCAGAACTACTCCGATAGCGGCAGGAGCTCCTACAGTTATGCCGAACGCTTTTCCGAGCGGAGCTCCGAAGGCTTTCTCCAGCGCATAACTTGCTCTGGCGGTATACTGAAACTCCAGATGACCTGCTGCGCATCCGTACACATCTCCGAAAGTCCTGTTAAGATCTCTCAGCGCAACTTCTACCGCGCGCCTGACATCCGATACATCTTCAGCTCCGAAAATGATGAGAGAACCGTGTCCCGCTCCGCCTTCTGTATCTCTCGGAAGTTCTATCGAGAGAATATCACTGTTTGTCGCTTTCACTGCTTCGTCTGCTGCGAATATCTGCGGTCCCGCTCCGGTCCTTCCGCCGATAATGCCGATCGACCTGTATTTCTTATCGATGCCCATTTTTTCATGCACCTGATGGTCCAGATTGGCAATAACGAGTCCTATCGTCTTGCCTTCCGCTACTCCTACAAATTCTGTAAGGCCGCCGCCTGTATCACAGGTAAAGCTTGCCGGACTTGCGGCAGGAGCTGCTGCTGTTTTATGGTCATCCGATGCTTCGACTTTTTTCATCACTTCATCCATGATCCTGTTCATTAATTCATCCTGCATTTAAAATACCTCCGTATCCATTATTAGCCGCTTACTTCTGATGCGGCAGAATCTTTTCTACATCCGAATGTGGTCTCGGGATCACGTGTACGGAAATGACATTGCCGACTTTTTCCGCAGCCACAGATCCGGCATCGACTGACGCCTTCACCGCGCCTACATCTCCGCGCACCATTACTGTAACCAGGCCCGACCCGATTTTTTCATATCCGACCAGGACTACATTGGCTGATTTCACCATTGCATCCGCAGCTTCAATTGCGCCGACAAGACCTTTGGTTTCAACCATTCCTAAAGCTTCATGTTCCATTCTTAACCTCCTTGTGTATGCCTTCGGCTCCCGTCCATACGGGCGGAAGCCGCATCAGCAGGAAAATCGTTTAGTTATTTGTTATGTTCAAATATTTAAATAAGACCGCGGTTTTATTTGTCAGAGGATATGTCCGTTTCATCTTTCTTCGGGAACTGCAGCAGTACGCTGAGATAGCCCATAACATATCCTATTGCCAGTGCCAGACATGACCATACAGCACCGCTTATGATAGCTCCGCATCCCCATACCGGATATGCGGTCGGTCCCATAGTCGCAATAATGAATACAACTGTATATCCATTAAATCCAACCAGGCCGACATTGAAGTTCGGAATATCCAGCAGCCACATGAGCAGGAACACTGTCAGAGTGATCCAGACTGCGCCGTTCCAGAATCCCCAGGAAGCAAACGCCGGCAGCGACATCAGCTTTAGACAAATACATGCACATACAGCTCCGGGAATTACGCTCGGAAGTGCTTTTTTGAACAAATCTGTCGATGCGCCCAGTCCGAAGTATTCGGCCCATCCTACAAATATTGCCCAAAGCGGAAGACCAATGCCCTGACTCTTGATCAGCATGCAGAAGCATGCTATGAGAGTAAGAAAGCCTACTGTGAATTCTACTTTGATTCTCGGTTTCATTCTTTTTTCTCCTTTTCTGATTAATAAACATTAAATCTCACATTGCATTTTGCACGATGGTCAGTCAGATCCGCGAATATTAATTTACGACAAGTATATGGTCCGCTGATTTTTATTTCTACGGATTTTCTTGCCGAAGAAATGCAAAAAATTGCACACCAAAAAAGCACACCGCGATGAGATGTGCTTTGTGTTCACTGGGCAGTAATATTTTTACCGCTCCCTGCCGCAGCTTTTTCTGAATGCGGTCGGCGTCATGCCCGTGCTTTTTTTAAAGGCTTTGCTGAAATAGTTGGTCTCGTCATACGCCAGTATGTCTGCAATAGCCGCGACGGGCTTGTCCGTATTTTCGAGAAGTATTTTTGCTATTTTCATTCTTTCATCTATAACATATGTAATGAAATTTGTACCTGTTTTCTTTTTAAACAGCTTGCTGAAATAATACTTGGAGATATTGGCATAATCCGCAGCATCATCCAGAGATATGTCGCTTATTATATTCATATCTATGTAGTTGAGGCTTTTTTTGATTTCATCATGATATTCATGTTTCTTTTCATATTCTGTGAATACCTGCTTTACGATATCGACAAGAAGCCGGTATGCTTCCGTGCGGTCATCATACCTGTACATCTCATACTTCATTTTTCTTATCTGCTCAACAGTATCCAATGCCAGTGTAAATTCGCTTTCTTCCATCAGACGGATGATGCCCTTCACAAAATCATTCAGTTTGTCAATAATTTCCGCAGTACTGCCGCTGCGGTCGTATATGAAATTAATGTACTCCAGGCATGAGCTGCGGCTTTCAGCAAAAATGCAGCTTTCAACACCTTGTTTTATACCTTTGACAGCATTGCTGCAGGCCTGATTTTTATAGCCTTCCTTCTGTCTCCTGTCACTTTCCTCCACATAAGGTCTCAGAATCGAAACAAGCTCCTCCGGCGAATACGGTTTCAGCAGATAACCGCTGCACTTCATGCGGACATTAGCCATGATCGCCTCGTTTTCACTGCCCGATGTAGTAATGACTATCTCTGTTTCAGGTCTTTTCCTTTTGACCTGATTCACAAATGAACTGATCGAATTGTTGTTTGCGCCGATGTCGAGGATCATGATATCAGCCTGCGCACGTTCAAATATTGCTGCCGCCTCTGACACATTGCTTGCTTCATAAACCTCGCCTGCACTGGCAAAGTTATCTCTGATCACTTCCTGCGCTATTTTCTTTTTCAGACTGTTACTGTCCATAATAAGAATACTGCTCATTATCTCACTTCTCCTTCATCTTTGCCGGTCTCTCCGTTGAGCGGTATACATATGGTGACTCTGCCGCCGCTTCTGTCATTTTCGATCCGGAGCTGATATTTGGTACCGTAAAAGAATTTAAGCGTCCTGTTGATCCTGTGCAGCTCATATCTGTTTTTTGAACTCAGGACAACATCACTGTCGTTCATAATGTTCTCTATTACATCCTCCGGCAGGCCGCTGCCGGTGTCGGCCACAGTAATATATAAATTCTGTTCATCTGACACAAATGAGACAATGATCCTTCCTCCGTCATCGTACGGTTCTACCGTATACCTGACCGCGTTGTCGATTATCGGTTTAATGATATTCGCAGGACAGGAAACATCAGCATATTCTTCATATGGTTCCACGATGTAATGCAGTTTAGAGCCAATGCGAATCTTTTCCATTTCAAGATATGTTTCAATGTAGCCCATTTCATGTTGTATATCAGACACGCTTTCCTGCTGCCCGCTGTAGCTGTAACGCATAAGATGTGAAAGTACATACAGCGCATTCTGCGTTTCCGCGGCCTTTTCCATATAAGCCATATCCGAGATAACGCTGATGTAATCCATTATTGCGCGGTTATCAAGAATAAATCTGCTGTTCTCGGCAATAAGCTTATCCATGTTCATCTCGATATCCATTCTCTTCTGCTTTTCGCCGATAAGCGCTTTGTCCTTAGCTACAAGCTCATCGATCATCAGACTGCTGTAACTCTCGTCCAGCAGATATTCTATAGTCGTCTGAAGCAGCTGGAGGAAAGCCTTGATTTTAGCTATCGGCAGCGTTTTGATAAAACGTCTTGCCTGCCTCATATCCGTAAAAGCTTCCCAGTCTGTCTTCTGATCTATGACTTTTTCTTCCACTTCCGCCGGCTTTTTTTCCTCGCAGCAAACCTGACCGCCCAGTATCGCTCCGCAATATACACCATTTAAAGTCAGCGGCACGGCAAAATCCAGCAGTCCGGTATGACATCTGTAAATCACAGGCTTTCCATCGATCTCCGCCCTCAGCCCTCCGTGCGCATCACAGATATTGCAAAGATTGGTTTTCCTGCGGACAATCTTGCAGAAATCAGTAAAACCGCTTGGCTCAGTTATCGGCATTCCCTTATAATCTACCGTGACAAAACCCATGCCTGTGGCATCGGAAAACTGATTCTGCACTTTCTGCAGCATTTCAACGTCCAGGATCTCCTGGATCGGTCTAATAGTATTCATTAGTAATAATCCCCCTCGGCAGGGAGATTATATAACAATAAATTACACTTTGTAAATGGTTTTCAGAATATTCAATGCCTAAATCAGCAATTTATTGCACAAGCAGTCATAATAATCTCTTTTCTGAAAGAGATTGATATTTTTTTGTGCACAAAAAGATACTTTTTTGCTGTCTTTGTTTTCAGAACTAGAAAATCTAAATAATTTCTATTCCCAGTATTAAAGCAAAAATATTGCTGCCCTGGCAATTTTCCGCAATACGGAGGCGACGCAGAATAAAAAAACTGCAATTACAATAAATCGCAGTCCGTATTTCTGTACTTAAAATCGACATAAAAGAATTTCACCTATTCCCGAGGCATTCTGCATCTATGCAGGTCTCCTGGCTCGCACATCGCCGCATTGCTTTGCCTTCCCAAGTTCCCAATGTCCTCAGTGGCTCAATAAACAATACTCCATGCATACAGTGGCGGATCCGCACCGGCTTCTGACCGGTTTCCCTCTTAGCTTCCGCTGATACGGAAGAACATAGACCGATATTCAATTGGCTGTATTATATTCTCATCGAAATTGCCTGTCAATAAAAGAATATCCCTGTTTCCCGGCATGTAATGTCGGATATGTTCAGAAAAAACATTATATTTACACTCACGTATTGATTTTCAGAAAATTGAGTTTATAATAGAACTGTGATACGGCGTAAGTAATACACTTTTACGTTAAATAGTTTTTTATTGCAAGGAGGCAGAAATTATGAGTGAACATGTAAAACTTCAGGACAAGTACGGCCTATTTATCAACGGCGAATTCAGAGATGCATCTGACGGCGGTACGTTTACGACAACATGCCCTGCAAACGGCGAAATGCTTGCCACCTGTGCAGCAGCTACAAAAGAAGATGTGGATGATGCTGTAAAGGGCGCCTGGAAAGCTTTCGAAAGCTGGAAAAAGGTATCACCAAAAGAAAGAGCTAAGCTCCTTCACAAGATAGGTGACATTCTCGATGAGAACAAAGAATATATCGCTATGGTCGAATCCATGGATAACGGCAAACCGATCCGTGAGACACTGAACATTGATATTCCTCTTTCAGTAGATCACTTCCATTACTTCGCAAGCTGTATTGAAGCTGACGAAGGTTCGGCATCGCTGCTCGACAGCAATACTCTCAGCATTATCCTGAGAGAGCCTATCGGTGTTGTAGGACAGATCGTACCTTGGAACTTCCCGTTCTGCATGGCAGCATGGAAACTCGCACCGGTACTGGCTGCAGGAGACTGCACAGTATTCAAACCATCGAGCGCTACCCCGCTTTCGGTTCTTG
>JALCRY010000024.1 GCA_022652985.1 Eubacteriaceae bacterium
TAATCAAGCTACGGCAATGTATATAAATCAAGGAGGTAATAATATGGCTACAAGATTTTTTAAATGTGAGATTTGCGGCAATGTCGTTCAGCTGGTAACGGTAGGAGGAGGCCCTCTGGCATGCTGCGGAAAGCCGATGACTGAGCTTCAGCCTAATACAACGGATGCAGCTGTTGAAAAACACGTTCCTGCAGTTACTGTTGACGGAAACAAGATCACTGTACAGGTAGGGGATACTCCTCATCCGATGGAAGAAAAGCATTTTATTCAGTGGATCTATGTTGAAGGCGGCGGCTGCGGACAGATCGCGTATTTCCAGCCGGGAGACGAGCCTAAGGCTGAATTCACAGTACCTTGCGGAAAGCCGAGCGCTGTATATGCATACTGCAATCTGCACGGACTCTGGAAGAAAGAACTCTAAATCATTGAAAAATCAATATTTGGCTTGACACAGGCCGGGATGGATGATATAGTATTCGAGTGATTGAAGAAGAAGTCATCCGCTTCTCACCTGTCGGCGCAAGCTTGACAAGGTCAAATATGATCTAACTGCACAATGTTGTGCATTATTTAAGCGGATAAGACTCTTATCCGCTTTTTATTTTAATGAATGGGGAGGTGCAAGACCATTAGTAAAGAGACCACATTGATCAATGAAGATATCCGTGCAAACGAATTGAGGATCATAAGCGGCGACGGTGAACAGCTCGGAGTCATGAGCAGATCCGAAGCTTTGGCTTTGGCTGAAGAAAAAAATCTGGATCTGGTTTGTGTTTCACCGAATGCAAAACCGCCGGTATGCAAAATACTGGATTACGGAAAGTATCGTTACGAGCTTCAGAAAAAAGAGAAGGAAGCGAAGAAAAAACAGCATACTACGGAAGTGAAAGAAATAAGACTGTCTGTATTTATTGACGGACATGACGTGCAGGTCAAGGCTAAAACTGCGTCAAAATTCCTGCAGAACGGCGACAAAGTAAAAGTCAGTCTTAGATTCAGAGGAAGAGAAAGAGACTACAAAGACAAGGGCTTTGATGTAATGAATCAGTTCGCCGAAGAAGTAAGCGAGTTCGCGGACATCGAAAAGAGGCCGAAGTTCGAAGGACGCAGTCTCATCATGTTCTTGACACCTAAGTCCGACAACAAAAAGAAGAAATAGCGGGCATATAAAACCATCAATAATTTAGGAGGAAATAATAATGGCAGGAAATAAGATGAAGTCTCACAGAGGCGCATGCAAAAGATTTAAAGTGACAGGTTCCGGAAAATTAAAGAGGAACAAGGCATACAAAGGCCATATCCTTACAAAGAAGAGTCAGAAGAGAAAAAGAGGCCTGAGAAAGGCAACGACTCTGACGTCAGCGGATGAGAAGAGAATCAAGAATTCAATGGGAAGATAATGTAAGGAGGAAACAGAAATGGCAAGAGTAAAGAAGGGCGTAAACGCGCATAAAAGACATAAAAAAGTACTGAAGCAGGCGAAGGGCTTCTACGGTTCAAAGAGTAAGATATTCAGAGCAGCTAATCCGGCTGTTATGAGATCGCTCAGAAGTGCTCAGATGGGCAGAAAGCTCAAGAAGAGACAGTACAGACAGATGTGGATCGCCAGGATCAACGCAGGTGCAAGAGCGAACGGCATCTCGTACAGCAGACTGATGAACGGTCTCAAAATCAGGGGAATCGACATCAACAGAAAGATGCTTTCGGAAATGGCCATCAATGACCAGGCTGCATTTGCAAAGCTCTGCGAAACAGCTAAAGAAGCAGTTGAAGCAGCTAAATAAATATAACAAAACAACCTCCGAATCCGGAATACGGTCCGGAGGTTTTAACTTTTACTGAGAAAGAGAGGATCGATCATGAAGATAGTATGTCTGGAACCGCTTGCAGTAGATGAACAAATCGTTCAGGATCTTATGGCTGATATGAAGAACGAAGGCCATGAGTTCGTTTATTACACTGAAAAGAAAGCCGACGCGGCATCTCTGATCGAAAGAGGAAGAGACGCTGATATTATAATTGATGATAATACGCCTCTCACCGCTGAGACGATAAACGGTTTCGAAAAAGCGAAGTATATCGCTGTGGCATTCACGGGTGTCGATCATGTCGATCTTGACGCCTGCAGAGCGAAGGGGATCAGCGTCAGCAATGCGGCGGGATATTCGACTAACGGCGTCGCGGAGCTGGTATTCGGCCTTATCATAAGTCTGTACAGAAATATAATTCCGTGCGACGGCAGGGTACGTACGGGCGGAACGAAAGACGGACTGGTCGGCCCTGAAATGAAAGGCAAGACGCTCGGCGTCATCGGCACGGGCGCGATAGGGATGAGAGTTATCGAGATCGCCAAGGTTTTCGGATGCAGCATCATCGCTTTCAGCAGGACGGAAAAACCGGAAGCACTGGCTATGGGCGTGAAATATGTGTCGCTTGACGAGCTGATGAGAAGCAGCGATATTATTACGCTTCATACGCCTAATAATGCCGAAACCAGAGGACTTATCGGGAAGGACAAAATAGCGCTTATGAAGAAGACCGCAGTATTCATCAACTGCGCCAGAGGACCTATAGTGGATAACGCCGCACTGGCGGATGCGCTGAACAGAGGAGCGATAGCCGGCGCCGGAATCGATGTCTTTGACATGGAGCCTCCGATACCGGAGGATTATCCTCTTGTAAGTGCAAAAAACACAGTCCTGACTCCTCATGTGGCTTTCGCGACAGATGAGGCTATGATAATAAGAGCAGAGATAACAGCCGACAATGTAAGACACTATCTGAACGGTGATCAGATAAATGTTATCCTGTGATTCGGGAGGAATATATAATATATGAAATCTAAAAAAATCGCAGTACTGCTTTCATTGTGCCTGTCTGTATGTTTCCTTTTTACAGGATGCGGAACACCGTATTCGGGATATAATCTGACAGACTACATCACTCCGGGCAAGTATAAAGGGCTGGAAGTGAAAGCGTATACGATAAAAATAACAGATAAACAGGTAAGCAGTGAAATAAATGACCGACTGAAAGCTGCGGCGACAACAAAAAAGGTGACTGCAGGCACAGTCAAAAAAGGCGACAAGATCAATATCGACTATGTCGGAACGATAAAGGGAAAAACTTTTGACGGAGGCAGCGCCGAGGATCAGACGATAACGCTCGGCTCGTCGAATTATATCGACGGGTTCGACAAGGGACTGTACGGAACGAAGATAGGTTCGACTGTAAAGCTGCACCTCACGTTCCCGGATGATTACAGCACCGCGTCGCTCGCCGGCAAGGATGTCGTTTTCAAGGTGACGGTCAACTATAAGGAAAAGGCTGTAGTACCTGAGCTCGATAAGACTTTCGTAAAAAACAATTCGGATGAGACGACAGTTTCGGGATATAAGGCTTATATCAGGAAGGAACTGAAGAAAGAGAAGACGAAGACCGCGATACAGGCGCAGAAGGATTACCTCTGGAGCGTAGTGCTGAGCAACTTCAAACTCAAGAAAGACAGCAAAGGCGAATACAAGTATCCTGAGAAGGAAGTGGACCGCATTGTCGAATATATGACGGAGAAATATCAGAGCTATGCCGATCAGTACGGCAAATCTTTCGATCAGTTCCTTAAGGACAAGATGGGAATGAACGAAAAGAAGTTCAAAAAAATCGTCAAGGATACGGCAAGAACAGAAGTCAAGAAAGAAATGGTGCTCTACTATATAGCCGATAAGCAGAATATCAAGGTCAGCAAGAAAGAGTACAAGCAGTATATTCAGGATGCGCTGGATAAACTCGGTTATACCGAGGCGCAGTTCAAGAGCAGCTACGGCGCAACATATGAAGATTATAACGGGGAAGATAACATCTGGTATGCGTGCTATCTGGCTAAAGTCGAGGATTATCTCCTGGATAATGCTAAAGTGGTGAGCAGGCTGCCGGACTGACCGGACAGCAGAGAAGCATCTTCGGGGCGTGACGTCCCGGAGATCACTTTTTTTAACGTTCAGGTGACAACATTTATATTTGTGATGCCTTGTTAGCAACCACAATATGTAGTAAAATGATTTAGTTGATCAGAGAAGAGTTGTGCTTTGTCGGGAGGTTGTGCATGCGTTGTCCATTTTGTGAAAATGATGATACTAAAGTAATAGATTCGAGACATACTGAGGATGGTCATGCGATCAGACGCAGGCGTGAATGTGAAAAGTGCGGGAAGCGCTTCACTACTTATGAAAAAGTTGAGGAGCAGCTTCTTGTTGTTATTAAGAAGGACGGGAGCCGTCAGGCTTTTGACAGGAGCAAGATCCTGGCAGGCATAGTCAAGGCCTGTGAAAAGAGGCCCGTATCATACGCCGACATGGAAAATGTCGTTGATGAAATAGAACGCGGGCTCAACAACACGATGGAGAAGGAAATCAAGAGTACCTTTATCGGTGAACTTGTGATGGACAGATTAAAGGATCTGGATGAAGTTTCCTATGTGCGTTTTGCATCGGTATACAGACAGTTTACTGATGTGAGCACGTTTATTTCCGAGATCGAGAAGATGCTCGGCAGCAAGAAAAAATCCCTTCATCCTGACAGCAAAGAAGAAGACGGGGAGAAACGTAAATGATCAGAATCGCAATAGACGGCCCGGGAGGTGCTGGCAAGTCTACGATAGCCAAGGCTGTGGCGAAGGAGCTCGGGATCGACTATATAGATACCGGCGCCATGTACAGAGCAGTCGGATATAAGATGAAAAAAGAAGGCATCAGTGTTGATGATGAAAAGAGAGTCGGCGCGATGCTTGAACATACAGAGATAGATTTTTCGGGAGGAGATACACTGCTGGACGGGACTGTGGTGAACGAAGAGATAAGGACTCCTGAAATAGCTGCAGCGGCGTCTGCCTGCGCAGCGCTGCCGGCTGTCAGATCAAAACTGGTGGATCTGCAGCGCCGGATGGCGCAGACAAAAAGTGTCATTATGGACGGCCGCGATATCGGAACCAATGTACTTACTGATGCAGAGTTCAAGTTTTATATGACTGCATCGGCTGAAGAAAGAGCAAAGCGCAGATTTGACGAGCTGATCGCAAAGGGGGACAGCGTCAGATATGAAGACGTTTTGAAAGATATCGAGGAACGTGACAGAAACGATATGACAAGAAAGCTGAATCCGCTGCGCAAAGCGGAGGACGCGATTGAGCTCGATACGACAAGCATGTCCATAAGTGAGGTTACTGACAGGATCGTATCGGAAATCAAAAGAGGCTGAGAAGCGGAACGGAGATTTGAATAATGGCTGTATTTATACCATTCAGGGCTGTGAGGCCCAATGTTGAACTTGCGGATAAAGTTGCGGCGCCGCCTTATGACGTGGTCGACGGCGAGGAAGCAAGAAGGATCGCTGATGCCGATCCGTATTCTTTTTTGCATATTACAAGGTCGGAAGTGGATCTTCCGGAAGATGCGGATCCTTATGCCGGCGCTGTATATAAAAAAGCAAAAAAGAATATTGAGCATTATCTCAGCAGCAGCATCCTTTTTGAAGAAACAAAACCGATGTATTACATATACCGCATCACAGCGGACGGGATCAGCCAGACCGGCATCGCCGGCTGTGTGTCCATAGATGAATATAACGACGGCACAATAAAGAAGCACGAAGTTACACTTCTGGAAAAAGAGGTGGACAGAACTACTCATTTCGATGTCTGCGGTTTCGATACGGAGCCGGTCCTGCTGACGTACAGACATGATGCGAGGATAGATAAGATGATAGGCGGCTTCATCACCGGCAACCATCCGGAATACAGTTTTACGGATGCGAATGAAGTCACACATGAGGTATGGGTGATATCGGATGACAATATCATTTCTGGTCTGACAGGGCTGTTTGCATCTGTTCCGGATCTGTATATCGCCGACGGACATCACAGAAGCGCTTCGGCTGCTTCAGTGGGATTTAAAAAACGAGAGGAACATCCCGGCTATGACGGCAGCGAGGATTTCAATTATTTTATGGCAGTGCTTTTCCCGGATGATCAGCTGAGGATACTTGGATACAACAGGGTCATAAAAGGACTCGACGGAAATACTGAGGAAGAGTTCCTGCAGAAGGTCCGTAACATGGGATTCAGGGTCGAAGAGGCTGAAGGCGCATTCGTGCCACAGGAGAAACACATTTTCGGTATGTGTCTCGAGGGGAAATGGTACAGCCTTACTGCAGAGGAACGTCTGGCAGGCGATGATATAATCGGCAGCCTGGATGTCACGATACTGCAGAAAAATATCCTGGCGCCTATCCTGGGGATTTTTGATCCGAGAGCGGATCACAGGATAGATTTTGTCGGAGGAAGCGAGGGACCGGGACGTCTGCAGGAGCTGACGGAAGGCGCTTATGATGTTGCTTTTTCGCTGAATCCTGTACTGCTGGAAGAAATAATGACTGTAGCTGACGAGGGAAAGATCATGCCGCCTAAGTCGACATGGTTTGATCCCAAGCCGGCCAGCGGACTTTTCATGCATCATATAGGCTGAAGGAACCGAATATAATAGATCGAAGGCATTGAACCATTTACTAAAAAATGGTATAATTTATTCCGACTTTTTATGTTGTTATCACGATTCCGGACCGTCCGCTCGCGCCTGAAAGGCAGAACGGAGGAAGAGATGATAATCAGGGAAATGCCTGAAAATGAAAAGCCAAGAGAAAAGATGATAATGTACGGAAGGGAGTCGCTCTCGAACGCTGAGCTGCTCGCTATCCTGGTGAGGACCGGATGCGGAGGAAAATCTGCGGTGCGCCTTGCCGATGAAATATTATCGCTGGATGCCGGAGGCATCGTTTATCTGACCGAATGCAGGCCTGATGAACTTGCCGGAATAAAAGGCATAGGCATGGCAAAGGCATGCCAGATACTGGCGGCTGTGGAGCTGGGCAGCAGGATAGCTACCTCGCCGCGCACGAATAAAACAAGCGCAGGCAGCGTCGGAGAAATCGTCAATATTTTTATGGAGAAGATGCGCTACTACAAGAAGGAGTTTTTCAATGTTCTTCTTCTGAATGCCAAGAATGAGATGATCTCATCAGAGAATGTAGCTGTGGGAGATTTGTCTTCCAGCATCGTGCATCCGAGAGAAGCGTTCAATTCGGCAGTAAGGAAAAGCGCCGCATCGGTCGTGTTTGTGCATAACCATCCAAGCGGCAATCCGGCGCCGAGCCGGGAAGATATAAATATCACTAAACGGCTGGAAGAAGCCGGAAAAATACTGGGGATCAGAGTTCTTGATCACATTATTATCGGAGACGGAACTTATGTGAGTTTCAAGGAACAAGGTTTGATTTGATTACGGAGGAATGAAAAAGTGGCAAAGACAGGAAAGGATATGGGCATTGACCTCGGAACAGCCAATACTCTCATCTACACTAAAGAAAACGGTGTCGTTCTGAACGAGGCTTCTGTTATAGCATATGACAAGAGAAATCAGGCGATCATAGCGACCGGTACAAAAGCTAAGGCTATGATAGGTAAGACTCCTGCAAATATTGTAGTAGTAAGACCGCTGCAGGACGGAGTTATTTCGGATTTCGACATGACAGCAGAGATGCTGCAGAGATTTATAAAGGAAGCGCTCAATGACAGAAAGCCTGCCGGCATGAATGTCGTAGTAGGCGTTCCGAGCGGAGTTACGGAAGTTGAGAAGAGAGCTGTTGAAGAAGTTGTCAAACAGATGGGAGCCAAAGATGTATTCATTCTTGACGAGCCTACGGCCGCAGCTATCGGATCGGGACTCGATATCGATTCATCGGACGCCTGCATGGTCGCTGATATAGGCGGCGGCACTTCGGATATTGCCATACTCGCTCTAGGCGGAATCGTCGTAAGCACATCGCTCAGATATGCCGGAGACAAATTCGACGAGGCTATCATTCAATATATAAGGAAGAAAAAGGGCGTTCTCATAGGTGACAGGACGGCTGAGATGCTGAAGATCAAGGTCGGAAGTGCACTGGTGGAAAACGACAGTTCGGGCAAGGAAATACTCGAATCTGTGGATGCCAGAGGAAGAGATCTCATCTCCGGCCTGCCGAGAACATTCAAGGTTACGAATAAAGATATGGAAGCCGCACTTCATGAGTCTATGGAGATGCTTATCGACGCTGTCAAGAGCACTGTTGAAAAGGCACCGCCTGAAGTGGCTGCCGACATCGCCGAAAGAGGCATGATCCTTACCGGCGGCGGCGCAAATATCCATAACCTGGACAAGCTGATCAAACTCAGAACAGGAATGGATGTTGCAGTGGCAGCACAGCCTTATGAAGCTGTTGCACTTGGTGCAGGCAAGAGTCTCGAAAACATTGACAAGCTGAGACTTTATGCCAATGACAAGAAAAGGTAGAGCTTAATTACAGACAGGTTATTGATTTATGAAATGGTTCGGTGAACACAAATTATTCTCGGCTATTGCCGGTATTGTTCTCGTTTTGATTATTATTATTGCGGGTTCGTTTATGACGGCAGGCGGTTCAGGCATTGTGGGAAGAGGTTTCCAGACTGCCGCTTCTGCTGTGGCAAAACCTCTGGAGGCTGTTACGAGCGGGATCGGCAATACACTTTCGGGAATAATCACTTTCAGAGATACGCAGAAGGAAAACGATAAGCTTAAACAGGAAAACGCCGAACTGAGGCAGGAAAACCTGGAGCTGAAGTTGAAAAGAAGTCAGCTCAGACAGCTGAAAAAACTTTCCAGAGCATTCAACTTCAAACCTTATACGGAGAACAGCAATGCGGTGGCCGGCAATATCACCGAGCTGGATTATTCAAGTCCATATGTGGTATTCACTATCGATAAGGGTAAATCCGCAGGCATTAAAAAGAACGATATCGTCGTTGACGGCGACGGACTCGTGGGCAAGGTCATAGAGACGGGCAGCGGCTGGTCGAAGGTCAAGTCGGTGCTGTCAGAAAGCAATAACATAAGTTTCAAAATACTCAGGGATACGAGCGTTACCGGTGTGCTGAAGGGCAACGGCAAAAATGCGCTTACGGGTTATCTGATGGAAAGCAGCGATCGGGTCGTCGAAGGAGACACGCTCGTAACTACGGGGATCGGTACTTACCCTGAGGGCATCAGGATCGGCAAGGTCTCTGATGTATCATATGATGACGATCAGCAGCTGAAAACTGTAACTGTCAAGCCGACAGTGAACTTCAGCGGGCTTACCAGAGTGGCGGTATTCATATGACCAGGAAAAAGCTGATTATACTGTACCTGGCGGCGTTTATCTGCCAGCTTACAGTTATAAATCTCATAGGTATAAAAAACGTGGGGCCGAATCTTATTCTGTGCCTCACTGTTGTAATCATATTTGTCTTTGAGGAAGGATGGAGATGTATACCTTACGGTCTCGGAGCCGCGCTTCTGCTTGATGTATGCGCGGGGCCGGTCGTGGGAGCTGCGCCGATGGCGCTTCTCTTCACGGGCATATTTGTCGAGGCGGCAAGGGAAAGACTGAATACGGAGCTTCTGGCTCCGCTTGCGGTCACGGGAGCTATTGCTACGCTGCTCAACAATGTTGTGTACTGGCTGATACTGAAAATACTGGGTGATCCTATGAGTTTGCTTTATGTTCTCAAGTTCCAGATTTTCTATATCATATACAACATTCTGGTCATGTTCGTGATATTCCATTTCATGAATAAGATCAGGGCAGCAAGAGAAAAAGAAGAAGACGAGTACGGTATATGACTGATAACGGGAAGAAACGAAAAATTAAAAAGGAACGTGTTCCGCTCAGAGACAGATTATATGACAGCATACCTGCCTCTAAATTTCGTGAAAATAAATTCGTGATATGGTTCAGGTCGGACGGAGTTAAAAACAGGCTCAAACACAGCAGATTCAGGACGTCGAGGCACACACAGGTCATCGCGCTTCTTGCTGTGCTGGCAATCGTTCTTGCCGGCAGACTGTTTTATATTTCCGTTATCGAGCATGACAGATGGGTGGCAAATTCCGAGTCTATTTCCACCAGAACTATCTATACGACTGCATCCAGAGGATGTATCTATGACAGATACGGGAGGCTGCTTGCAGGCAATAAGCAGACATTCAATATAAGGCTCAGTGTGGACGGCCAGACCGACGATCAGCTGAACACCTCGATAACCGCGCTGCTGAAGGTCCTGAAGAAGAATCACGATTCATATGTTGACGACTTCCCGATCAAGATCTCGGCGGACGGAAAGTATTACTACACTTACGACCGGCAGGTAACGAACTGGCTGAAGAAGAAAGGCCTTGCGACGGATCTGACAGCCAAAGAAGCTTTTAAGGCTATGAGGGACAAACTGGGGATCGACAGTACTCTCAGCAATTACGAAGCTCAGAAGGAGATGCAGAATACGTATTCGACGTATCCGCCTATCTCCATTACTAACATGCAGTACACTTATGACAATGAAAAAACTACTTTCCTGGAAGGATATGATCTTAAAACGAATTTGTCCGCCAAGGAGGCTTTTGCTGCCATAAGAAAAAATATGAATATCAGGAGTACGGTGTCTGACAGGCAGGCGCGAAAGATCATGTGCATGCGCGACAAGATACACAGTCTCGGGTATAACCAGTATCTGCCTGCTCTTGTTGCGGAGGGCGTGTCAAACGATACGGTCATGCTGATAGAGGAAGGCAACAGCAAGATCAAAGGCGCGGAAGTGGTATCTGAAACCACAAGGTATTATCCGCACAACAGGCTGGCTTCGCATATTCTGGGATATATGGGCAAGATCAGCGAGGCCGATGCCAAGAAGTATGAAGATGAAGGCTATGAATCAAGTGCGATGATCGGTGAATCCGGCATCGAGGAAAAATACGAGGATGTACTCAAGGGGACCAACGGCAAGAAGGTCGTTCAGGTCAATGCTTCCGGAGAAGTCACAAAGACTTTGTCGGAGTCGACCGCGAAGAAAGGCAAGGATGTGTATCTGACGATAGATGCGCAGCTGCAGAGACAGGCGGAGTATGCTTTGAAGAACGGACTCGCGGCTATCAGAAGCGGCGGATCTTTCTACAGCAAATACGGGAGTTCTAATGTTACGGAAGCCGCGTCTAATGCTAAGACGGGCGCTGTAGTCGCTATCGAAGTTTCTACCGGCGATGTGCTGGCCATGGCAAGTTATCCTGACTACAATCCGAATTCGTTCGCTACAGGAATAAGTTCCGCTAAGTGGGAGAGCCTTCAGAGCTCGAATCCGCGTGATCCGATGGCGCCTGCGCCGCTGTTCAACCTCGCTACGATGTCGACGGTACAGCCGGGTTCCACTTTCAAGATGGTAACAGCTTCAGCTGCTTTTGAATGCGGTCTTAATCCGTACAGACAGCTGTACGACAATGGCCGGATCAAGCTCGGAGGCCGTTCGTTCGGATGCGTTATCTGGAACTTATATAAAAAGAACCACGGGTATCTGGACTTCTTCAGAGCTCTCGAGGTATCGTGCAACTATTACTTCTATGATATAGCTACGGGCAAAGACTGGTATACAGGTGAAAGCCTCGGATTCAAGAAGAAGATAACGATAGATACTATTACTAAGTATGCGAATGAGTACGGCCTCGGCAAGAGCACCGGGATCCAGCTTGATGAAGCTGTTGTCCAGGTGCCGAACAAGGCGGAGAAGATTTCCGGACTCAAGACATCGCTTTCAAATACGCTGTATGCGGGAGCGGAGAATTACTTCACAGAAAAGATATATTCGAACAAAACGGCGCTGGACAATAATATTTCAACGATCGTCAACCTCATTACGCAGAAGCCGAAGTACGATGAGCTGGTCAACAACCAGCTGAAGAGTCTCGGCGTCAAAAAAAGCAAGCGCGATGATGTTGCCAGTCTTGTTGTATTCACATATGCCTCACAGGCTAAATGGACAACGGGCGATTCGTTCAATATTGCTATCGGCCAGGGCGACAACGCTTATACGCCGCTGCAGATATGCAATTATGTAGCAACGATAGGAAATAACGGCAAGCACAACAAGGTCAGCATAGTAAAATCCGTAGAGGACCAGGGCCTTACCAAGAAACCGAAGGCGACTCAGGTGGCTGTTTCCAAGAAGAGCATCGGATATCTGATCAAGGGTATGAAGATGGATGGAAACGGTTCGGAAAGTACAGTTTCCAAGACATTCAGCGGACTCGATTTCAGCGTCGCCTGCAAGACAGGTACTGCCCAGAGAGAGGGCAAGGTTAATCCTAAATCAGAAGTTGCCTATATCAGAAATCATCTCAGCTCATTTGACAGCTCGCTGTCGTGGAGCAGGGTCAAGAAAGAAATGAATCGTCTGATGAAGACGTATCCTGATATTTACACAACCAAGGATACAGCCGTCAGAAGGGCAGTGATCAATCTGTCGAAGAAGCATCTGACTTCAGATGATCTCGATCAGTATAAGAGCGATTATGATCCGTTCGCATGGGTAGTCGCGCTGGCTCCGGCGGATAATCCGAAGATAGCGGTCTGCGTAATGATCCCTCAGGGCAAAACCGCTGCCAACGCCGCTCCGATCGCAAAACATGTCATGGCTGCATATTTTGATTTGCAGAAGAAGTATAAGTCGTATAAAATAGTAAGTGGAGTTAATTAGTGATGGGTAGATCGATAGTAATCACGTCCGGAAAAGGCGGCACAGGAAAGAGCATGTTCGCAGCTAACATAGGTGCTCTTCTTGCGATGCGCGGAAACCGTGTGGTGCTGGTCGATACGGACATGGGCCTCAGGAATCTCGATCTGTATCTGGGACTGGAAAACAGGGTCGTATATAATACGATGGATGTATTGTCGGGGGTCTGCAGGATACAGCAGGCGCTGGTAAAGGACAAGAGGTTCAAGTGCCTCTATCTCATGGCTGCCGCTCCGTCCAAGGATGACCGGGACATCACGCCGCTGCACATGGTGGTGCTGGTCGAAAAGCTGAAAGAAATGTTCGACTACGTGATAATTGATTCTGCGGCGGGCATCGGAGATGAGCTTGTTCTCGCTGCGGCAGGGGCCGACCAGGCAGTAATAATCACCGAGGCCGAGAATGCATCTATACGCGATGCCGATTCGGTGGACCGCGAGCTCACGAAGATGGGAATAACAAAACGCTGCTGTGTTCTGAACAAGGTCAATGCGGAGCTGATGGCAGTGGGAGCTGTGCCTTCACTGGCGGATATTTCCCGAGAGCTGCGCATCAAGATAAACGGCATTATTCAGTATGACAATAATGTCTTCATAGCGACAAATAAAGGCGTTCCGATAGTTCTGAAAGTCGGGACATATATAGAAAAGAATTTCAGCAAGATCCTTGACCGGATACTTGCAGACGGCGAAAACGGCTGAGATATGATCCTCAGCCGTTTTTTTATTTCCATTTATATATGCCTTATTTCTTTTTAGAAAGTGATGTCTCTCGTCTTAAGTGAAATGTTGATGACAAGTCCCAGTGCGATCATACAGCAGATGATCGATGATCCTCCGTAGCTGAGGAACGGGAGCGTAATACCTGTTGCAGGCATGAGTCCCATAGTCATGGCGATGTTTTCGAATATCTGGAAAGTGAACATCGCGATGATACCTATTACAATAAGCGCGGCATAATCGTCTTTAGTACGTACAGCAACACGAGTCATTCCGTAAATGAAATACGAATATGCAGCTATTACTGCAGCGCCGCCTATGAAACCGAGCTCTTCGCATACGACCGCAAAGATGTAGTCGGAATTGCTGACAGGGAGAAAGTCTAGTGCTTTCTGTGTGCCTCTGAACAGTCCCTTGCCCAGAAATCCGCCTGATCCGATCGCTACTTTCGACTGCCATACCTGGTAGTTGCCCTGCAGCGTGAGGTTGTCAGGATGCAGGAAAGCCGTAATACGGTTCTGCTGGTATGTATCGAGGAATCGGTATGCCACCGGTATGCAGAGACACACGATGCCGGCCAGTTCCGCGAACAGTTTATAGCCTATGCCGGCGTAGAACACCATTACTACCCATATCACCATGAATACCAGGGCGGAACCCAGGTCGTCCTTCAGGATGATGAGGATAAAAGGCGCGCCGTAAAGCGCCGACTTGAATACTCCGCCGAAGGTGAAAAGATCAGATTTGTGACGCTGGAAATAATCAGCCATGAGGATGATGAAAGCGATTTTCACAAGCTCTGACGGCTGGAAAGTCGTCACCCTCAGATTGATCCATGAGCGTGCTCCGTTAAGTTCGAGTCCGAGTCCCGGCACATATACCAGAAGCAGGAATAGGATCGAACCTATATATAATTGAAGCTTGATATCTCTGAAAATTTCGTAGTCAATACGAGAGAGAAAAATAACTATAAAAAGACCCAGAACATATGCTACGCCTTGTATTATGACCGTTTTGGAAATCACGATACCGTTGTCGTAAGATGTACTGAGCATCATCAGCATGCTGATGATAAACAGCACTATCGGCATGAGATAAAGCGGTTTGTCTACTCCTTTAAACAGATTCTTAAAATACTTCATTCTTTCCCTTCCATTGCCTTGACACAAGGTCAATAAAACCATTATAATATTACGGTATGAGTTAATCAACTAAAAAATAGTCATATTGACCATACGCTATGTGATTTCAACTATATTCAAGTTATAAGTTATTATACATGACAATTAAATAATTGAGGCGGAAGGAGGTGTTATTTAATGCCACACGTATTAACGATCGTACTGGTCATCGTGGGGGTGTTGATTGGAATATTAATAGGATATATTTTAAGAAAGACCCTTGGAGAAAAGGCCATTGGAAGTGCTGAGCAGAAGGCCAGAAACCTTGTGCTGGATGCTGAAAATAAATCGGAAACAATTAAAAAGGAAATCGAGCTGCAGGCTAAGGAAGCTGCTCTGCAGTTTAAAAATGAAGCTGAGGAAGAAATCAATCAGCGCAGAAATGAACTTACCAAGTCGGAAGACAGGTTAGTACAAAAAGAAGAATCGATAGACAAAAAACTTGAAAATATAGAAAGAAAAGAACAAAGCATTACATCAAAAGAACAGAATATAAACAACAAACTTAAAGACCTTGATGAACTTCATCAGAGACAGGTTGCAAAACTCGAGGAAATGTCGGGTATGACACGCGACGAAGCTAAACAGATACTGCTTGACAGTATAGAAGGCGATGTCCGAGCCGACGCATCTGCGATGATAAGAGACATCGAAGGCAGAGCAAAAGACGAAGCAGACAAGTATGCGAAGCAGATCATTGTAGGAGCTATTCAGAGATGTGCTGCCGACAATGTCGCCGAGTCCACCGTATCTGTTGTAAATCTCCCTAATGATGAAATGAAGGGCAGGATAATCGGCAGGGAAGGAAGAAATATCCGCGCTATCGAAAGTCTTACCGGAATAGAACTTATTATTGATGATACACCTGAAGCGGTCATCCTTTCGGGATTTGATCCGATCAGAAGAGAGATAGCAAGACTTACACTGGAAAAGCTTATCGTAGACGGCAGGATCCATCCGGCAAGGATAGAGGAAACTGTCAAGAAGTCGGAAAAGGAAGTAAACGCCAGTATCAAAGAAGCAGGAGAGACTGCATCGTTCGATGTCGGTATCCACAATCTGCATCCGGAGCTTATCAAGCTGCTGGGCAGACTGAAATACAGGACATCGTACGGACAGAATGTACTGCAGCACTCGGAAGAGGTTGCATACCTTGCAGGTCTGATGGCAGGAGAGCTGGGGCTCGATGTCAAGCTGGCGAAAAGAGCCGGACTGCTGCATGATATAGGCAAGTCGATCGACCATGACCACGAGGGTACTCATGTAGACCTCGGTATGGAAGTACTGAAGAGATATAAGGAATCACAGCCTGTTATCGACGCAATGGCTTCACATCACGGCGATTATGAACCTAAGTCTATGGAGGCGGTCCTCGTAGCCGCAGCCGATGCGCTTTCAGCCGCAAGGCCGGGGGCAAGAAGAGAAACACTGGAATCATATATCAAGAGACTCGATCAGCTGGAACAGATCGCCAACGATATGGACGGAGTTGACAAGTCGTTTGCTATCCAGGCAGGCAGAGAGATCCGTGTCATGGTTAAACCTGACAAGATCAAGGACGATGAAATGCCTTATCTGGCAAGACAGATATCCAAGAAAGTCGAGGAAGAACTCGATTATCCGGGACAGATCAAAGTTAATATCATGCGTGAGACCAGAGCGGTCGATTACGCGAAATAATCAAAAATATGGACAAGCATGAAGGGGCAGGCATCTGCCCCTTTAAAGTAGGAGGCATCAATGTTCGTTTATCTTGATAACAGCTCGACTACGAAGCAGTACAGGGAAGTAACAGACACAGTCGTCAGATACATGTCCGAGGATTTCGGGAATCCGAGTTCACTGCATCACCTCGGCATAACGGCTGAAAAAGCCATGAAAAATGCAAGAAATCAGGTAGCTGCCGCGATAGGAGTAGGCGATAATGAAGTAATATTCACATCCTGCGGCACAGAGGCCGACAATACGGCTATCCGCGGGGCGGCATATGCCGGCAGAAGACGCGGGAAAAAGATCATCACCAGCAGGATCGAGCATCCTGCCGTCCTTGAAACATTCAAGTCGCTTGAAGAAGAAGGATTCATACCTGTATATATAGATGTAGACAAAGAAGGTATGATCAACATGGAGCAGCTCGAAAGCGAAATCGATGACGAGACGATCCTCATATCACTGATGCACGTGAATAATGAGCTGGGAACGATCGAACCCGTTGAGGAAGCTGCTGCGCTCAAGGGAGAAGCTCTGTTCCACACGGATGCGGTGCAGAGTTTCGGCAAGCTGGAAATACCGACAAAAAATGTCGATATGATATCTGTCAGCGGACATAAGATACACGGGCCGAAAGGTACAGGGGCTCTGGCAGTGAAAAGCAATGTTCACATAAAACCTTTTATCGTAGGCGGAGGCCAGGAAAAGAATATGCGCTCGGGCACGGAAAATACTCCGTGCATCGCGGGTTTCGGCGTTGCAGCGGAGATGACGCACAGCCATCGTTCCGCGAATATCACGCATATGGACGAAGTAAGAGATTATCTTATGCGCGGGATCATCGACGGGATAGATGACGTACGCATCAACAGCCCGAAAGAACATTACTGCGCCAGCGTGCTTAATGTATCGTTCCTCGGAACGCGCGGAGAGGTCATACTTCACACGCTTGAACAGTCGGACATTTATGTGTCGACGGGATCGGCATGTTCTTCCAATAAGAAGAACAGCAAAAGTCACGTGCTGACTGCGGCGGGCCTTTCGGATGAAGAAATCGAAGGGGCGATAAGATTCAGTTTCAGTGATCTCAATACAATAGAAGAGATGGATTATGTCCTCGACAGGCTGAAAGATGCGGTCGGCAGTTTCAGAAGACTGGGGAGTTTTAGGTAATGAACGAGAAGAATATATTTATTGTCAGAGCAGGGGAGGCCGCGCTCAAAGGAGAAAACAAACCGTATTTTGAAAGAATGCTGGTGGAGAGGATAAAAAAACTTCTCAAGCGTTTTGACGGTGTTGAGGTTACGAGAAAAGAAGGTCTCATCTTCGTGCATGCGGATAAGTCGATACCGCCGGAAGATATCATCAAGTGGGTATCGAAGGCTTTCGGCGTCCAGACTATAAGTCCGGCAGTGGAGGTGGAATCCGATATTGAGGCCATTGGCAGAGCTGCAGTGGAGTATATGAACGGGATTATTGCGGAAAGAGACATAAAAACGTTCAAAGTCAAGGCCAAGAGAGCAGACAAGCAGTTCCCGGTCGAATCGCCGGATATAGCCAGACAGGTAGGCGCCATGATACTCAAAGGCTGCAAAGTCCTGAAAGTGGATGTGCATGATCCGGACTGCTATTTATATGTTAATGTCAGAAAAGGCATCTCGTATATTTATCAGGATAAAATAGAAGGTTTCGGCGGACTGCCGCTGGGAACGAATGGAAAAGGTCTCGTCCTGCTGTCGGGAGGAATAGACAGTCCTGTGGCTGCGTTTATGATGGCGAAGCGGGGCATGGCGATAGAGACGATACACTTCCATTCATATCCGTATACGAGCGAGAGGGCGCGTGAAAAGGTAGAAGATCTCGCCAGCCAGCTGGCGGTTTACTGCAGCAGGTTCAAGATGCATATAGTCAATCTGCTCCCGATCCAGGAAGAAATCGTCAGGCATTGTCCCGAGGAAGAAACTACCATTCATGTGAGAATGTTTATGATGAGGATCGCGGAAAAGATCGCGGAGAAAAACGGCTGCACGATGCTCGTTACCGGCGAAAGTCTGGGGCAGGTCGCCAGTCAGACGGCGGAAGCGCTCGTGGTTACGAACAGCGCGGTATCGATGCCGGTCATGAGGCCGCTGATCGCGCTTGATAAAACAGAAATTATTGCAATTGCACAGGAAATAGAAACATTCGAAACATCGATAGAACCTTATGAGGACTGCTGCACCGTATTTCTGCCTAAGCATCCGCTCACAAAACCTAAAACGGAGAGAATACTGAAATCGGAAAGTACGCTTGATATTGATGATTTAGTTGAAAAAGCTGTCGATTCGGAGGAAATAGTGGACATTTTCCCTAAAAAATAGGTAAAAAGTTAGACCAAAGTCAGAAATACCTTGCAATATGAAGGTGGATATGGTTTAATGAATTTGCACGTTGATATTTTATTAACATATTGATGCGTGCCACAAAAACAGTCGATATTTTGGACAAAAAGTACCGTTATTAATTATTTTAAGGAGGCATTTACATGGACTTTCAACTGACAAAGGAGCAAGAATTTGTTAGAAAAATGGTCAGCAAGTTTGCTGAGAATGAGGTTGATCCTATCGCAGCAGACATTGACAAGGAACATAGGTTCCCTGAAGAGACTGTAGAAAAAATGGCAAAGTACCATATTATGGGTATTCCATTTCCTACAGAGTACGAAGGCGCGGGCGGCGACTGTCTTTCATATGCAATAGCAGTGGAAGAAATAGCTAAGAAGTGTCTTTCGACTTCTACTATCCTTTCAGCTCACACATCACTCTGCACATGGCCGATATATAACTTCGGAACAGATGAGCAGAAGGCAAAGTATCTTCCGGATCTCTGCTCAGGCAGAAAACTCGGAGCTTTCGGTCTTACTGAGTCCGGAGCAGGCACAGACGCTGCAGGACAGCAGACAAAGGCTGTAAAAGACGGAGATGAGTGGGTCATCAACGGATCGAAGTGCTTTATCACAAACGGCGGATATGCTGATATATTTGTTGTCATGGCTATGACAGACAAGTCAAAGGGCAACAGAGGAATCAGTGCATTTATCGTTGAAAAGACAGATAAAGGTTTCTCGGTAGGAAAAACAGAAGATAAGATGGGTATCCATGCTTCATCGACAACAGAGCTCCTGTTTGAAAACATGAGGATCCCTGCTGACAGACTTCTCGGAGAAGAAGGCAAGGGATTCAAAGTAGCTATGAATACACTTGACGGAGGCCGTGTAGGTATCGCTTCACAGGCTCTCGGGCTTGCAGAAGGTGCTCTCGAAACAACGATCACATATATGAACCAGAGAAAACAGTTTGGCAAAAAGCTGTCACAGTTCCAGTATCCTGCTTTCATAATAGCTGATATGGCAACAAGAATTGAAGCTGCCAGATATCTCGTTTATTATGCAGCTTGGTGCGAGGACTCCGGAGTTCCTCATATGATCCCTGCAGCTATGGCAAAGCTTTATGCTGCTGAGACTGCTATGTTCGTCACAACAAAGGCTGTACAGCTCCACGGAGGTTACGGCTATATCGCAGATTACCCAATTGAAAGAATGATGAGAGACGCGAAGATCACAGAGATCTACGAAGGAACATCAGAAGTTCAGAGACTGGTCATCTCGAGCAATATTTTGAACAAGTAGTCAAGAAGGAGGAAACGAAAATGGCATTAAAAATAGTTGTATGTGCTAAGCAGGTTCCTGATACAAATGTTATCAAGATCAACCCTAAGACAGGCACACTTATCAGAGAAGGCGTTCCGAGCATCCTGAACAACGACGACGCAAATGCGCTCGAGGAAGCTCTGAAACTCAAGGATAAATATCCTGATACTTTTATCACAGTAATATCGATGGGTCCTCCGCAGGCGAAGGATCTGCTGATCGAGTGCCTGGCTATGGGCGCTGATGAAGGAATACTCCTCAGCGACAGAGCAGTAGGCGGATCAGATACATGGGCTACATCAAACGCACTGGCTGCAGTCATCAGAAAGATCGGTGATTTCGACATCATCTTCGGCGGACGTCAGGCTATTGATGGAGATACAGCTCAGGTAGGACCTCAGATCGCAGAAAAACTCAATCTTCCGCAGGTTACATACGTTCAGAAGTTTGAGCTCTCCGACGATATGAAGACAGTTACAGTTGAGAGAAACATGGAAGACGGCTACGAAGTTATCAAACTGCAGACACCTTGCATGCTCACATGCATCAAAGAGCTCAATGAGCCAAGATATATGTCGATAGACAAGCTCTTCGGAATCAAACCGGAAGCTATCAAAGTCTGGAGCGCTGCAGACGTAGAAGTAGACCTTAATACAGTAGGTCTCGAAGCTTCGCCTACAAACGTATTCCGTTCCTTTACACCTGCACCTAAGGGCAAGGGTATAACGGTAGCCGGAGACAGCCCGAAAGAGCTGGCGGATAATCTTCTTATTGGCCTCAAGGGCAAACATGTCATCTAATCGAAGGAGGAGGAAATACAAATGGCAATTCAAGTAATAAAAGATAAATGTAAGGGTTGTGGCGTTTGCATCAAGGCTTGCCCCTTCGAAGCAATAGACATGAACGATAAGATCGCAGAGATCAACAGTAAATGTACTGCCTGCAACCAGTGCGTCGCGGCTTGCCCGTTCGATGCTATTGAAAAGACAGAATCAGATGAGGTTATTGACCTCAGCGCATATAAACATATCTGGGTATATGCTGAGCAGAGAGCCGGAAAACTCATGAACGTTGCTCTCGAGCTCCTGGGCGAAGGCTATAAGCTTGCCAAGGACATCAGCGAAGATACAAAAGTATATGCTGTTCTCATCGGCGACAACATCAAGGGACTTGCTGATGAATGTTATGAATACGGAGCTGAAGGCGTTATCTGCATAGATGATCCTCTTCTCAAGAACTTCACGACAGACGGATATACAAAGGTACTCACAGACGCAATCAAAGAAATAAAGCCTGAGATCGTACTCTTTGGAGCTACACATATAGGAAGAGACCTTGCACCTAGAGTTGCAGCAAGACTGAACGCAGGTCTGACAGCTGACTGTACTCACCTCGATGTAAAAGTTTCAAGCTATATCGACTATGCTAACAAGAACACAACACTTGATACTTCGACTCTTGATCCTAACGATCCGGACAGAGGCATCAAACAGACTCGTCCTGCTTTTGGCGGAAACCTCATGGCTACTATCGTATGCCCGAACACAAGACCTCAGATGTCGACAGTTCGTCCTGGCGTAATGCAGAAGATAGAGCCTAAGAAGGGCGCAACAGGCGAGCTGGTAGAATATAAGCCTTCGATCAAGGCCAGCGATATCAGAACAGAGATCGTGGACATCGTTAAGTCAACTAAGGAACTCGTTTCCCTTACTGACGCTGACATCATCTGCTCAGGCGGACGTGGTCTCGGCAATGCTGACGGATTCAAACTCATCAAGCAGTTTGCAGACAAAGTCGGCGGAGTTGTAGGTTCATCGCGTGCAGCTGTTGATAACGGCTGGATCGATCATTCGCACCAGGTTGGACAGACAGGTACTACTGTTAAGCCGAAGATCTACTTCGCTTGCGGTATCTCCGGAGCTATCCAGCACCTGGCAGGAATGCAGACTTCAGATATCATCGTTGCTATCAATACAGACCCTGATGCTCCTATCATGGAGATCGCAGATTACGCTGTTATAGGCGATCTGTACAAGGTTATCCCTGAAATCATCAATGACTGGGATAAGGCAGAAGATCTGTATGATGCTACGACCAGATAATTAATCAGCCTGTAAATAGTCTCGCATCTTATTTTGGGGAGAAACCAGATTATGGTTTCTCCCCATTTTTATAAAGCAATATTTATGGTATAATAAAACCCGAATCGGAGAAAGATATATATGAAATATAACGAAATAACAATATATGCGGGCAAGGCTGACATAGATGAAATAACTGGCATACTGCTCGTCCACGGGATAACGGATTCGGTCGTCAATGATCCTGATCTGGTTGCGAAAATGGAAAAAGATAAAAAGGATTATGAATGGGATTATGTTGACGAGGCCGTATTTAAAAATCAGCCGCGGAGAGGTTCGGTCGTTTTTTATCTGAATACTGATGATGACGGGGAAGCCAGGCTGGCAGAAATCAGAGACGCGTTCAGCGTATATGACGCAGAAATATCCGTCGTTACAGTTGACGACGAAGACTGGAAGAACAAGTATAAAGAACATTTCAAGATGCTGAAACTGTCGGACAGACTGGCGGTAAGACCCTCATGGGATGATACTCCTGCAGATCCGGGAATGACTGTTATAGATCTCGATCCGGGGATGGCTTTCGGGACCGGAGGACATGCGACAACGGCTATGTGCGCCGAATTAATGGACAGGGAAGGCTGTGCGGGGAAAAAGGTGCTCGATGTCGGTACAGGTTCCGGCATCCTGGCAATCGCGGCGGCCATGCTCGGAGCTGATGATGTGCTGGGGATCGACATAGATGATGAAGCCGTGACAGCTGCCCGGGAAAATGTGGCGAAGAACAACTGTGCCGATGTCGTGACCATCATGAAGGGTGACCTGACAAAAGGCGTGGAATATAAAGCAGACATCATAGCCGCTAATCTTATGGCGGAATTAATAGTTTCTTTTGCACCATATGCCAAACAGCATCTGTGCACAGGAGCGGCCTTTATCACATCGGGGATACTGACTGAGAAAAAGGATATGGTAATCGAAGCGCTGGAAAAAGAGGATATAAAAATCGAAAAAGTACTGACACGCGGAGAATGGTGTGCAGTGCTTGGCCGAAATAATTAAGCGAAGGAAATACAGAATGAAAGCAAGGGCATTCATAGCTATTACGGCATGTAAATTAACACACTGGCTGCTGAGAGTCATGGGAAGAGGTGCGACGCAGCTTCCGGGACGAGTTGCCAATAAAATATATCCTGACCTTCTCGGGTATCTGGCCAGAGATGTCAGGACAATAATCGTCACCGGAACGAACGGCAAGACGACGACTTCCAGGATTCTGGAAGAAACGCTGCGGGAAGCCGGGATCTCGTTCTTTGAGAATAAGTCCGGGGCAAACCTGCTCAACGGTATTACTGCAATATTCATCGAAAACTGTTCCGCGACCGGAAGACCGAAAAAAAAGACGGCGCTGATAGAAAGTGATGAAGCGGCGTTTAAGAAGGTCGGCAAATATACTGATCCTGAACTCGTGCTCGTTACAAATGTGTTCAGAGACCAGCTGGACCGTTACGGTGAGGTAACACATACTCTGAACAATATAAAGATAGGTATTCAAAATTCGCCGCATGCGGTGGTATGTCTCAATGCGGATTGTTCGCTGACGGCAAGTCTCCGGGATGAAATCGGCAATAAGGTCATCTTCTACGGCGTAAACGAGCCTATCTATAAGCACCGGGTAAGGGAAGAATCAGATGCGCCTTACTGCATACGCTGCAAGCATGAATACGAATACGAATACATCACATACGGACATCTCGGTAAATATCATTGTCCGAACTGCGGATATTCCAGACCCGATCCAGAGGTGGCAGTATCGCGTGTTTTCATCAGCGATGCAGATCACAGCGAAATAGAGATCGAGGCCGCAGGAGAGAAATTCAAGGCTCTGATCAATCTGCCCGGCGGATACAATATTTATAACGGTATTTCGGCAGTTGCTGTTGCCTATGCTCTCGGCCTGGATGTCAGGATCGCTGTGGGAGCCCTGTCCAGTTTCGAATGCGGATTCGGGCGGATGGAGAAGTTCATGCTCGGAGATGCGGCGGCCAGAATGATACTGATCAAGAATCCTGCAGGCTGCAATCAGGTGCTGAATTTCCTTTCCAATATTTCCGAGGAATCGATATTCGTGGTCTGCCTGAACGACAATTATGCGGACGGAAGAGATATCTCCTGGATCTGGGATGTTGATTTCGAGGTCCTGGCGGGACTGCAGGACAGATTGTCCCTGATTTACTTATCGGGAATAAGGGCTGATGAGATCGCGATGAGATTCAAATACGCGGGTATAGATCCTGCGAAAATCAAGGTCCAGAAGGATTACGGCAAGCTTGTGGATGCAATTTCCAGTCAGAAAAAAGCGGTTTACATAATGCCGACTTATACTGCTATGATGGATCTGAGAGCGCTTATCAGCAAACGGTTCGGCTACAAGAATTTCTGGGAGTAATATATGAGTGATTATAGTTTGAATTTATGCCATCTGTATCCGGATGTACTGAATTTGTACGGAGATACCGGCAATATAATATGTCTGAAAAACAGAATGGAGTGGCGCGGCATACACTGTGAAGTGTCGAACCTTTCGGTCGGCGACGAGCTTCATGCAGGCGATCATGATTTTTTCTTTATCGGCGGCGGACAGGATTTTGAGCAGGAAGTACTGCTGAAGGATGCCGACGAGAACAAAAAAGATGATATACTCGCAGCCATAGACGATGAAAAAGTGTTCCTGGCAATATGCGGAGGATATCAGATACTGGGAGAGTATTACAAGACATGGGACGGGAAGCAGTATGATTTTCTCGGTGCTCTTGATTTATATACTGTAGGTTCGGAGACAAGGATGATCGGCAATTACATGTACACCTGTGACGCTCTGGACGGCGATAAGATCGTGGGCTTTGAAAACCACAGCGGGAAGACGTACCTCGGAGAAAAATGTGTGCCTATCGGCAAAGTCCTGAACGGATCAGGCAACAACGGCGAAGACGGAACGGAAGGATGTCATTATAAAAATGTATTCGGATGTTATACGCACGGCCCGTGTCTGCCGAAAAATCCTGCGTTCTGCGATATGCTGATAGAGACAGCGCTGCGCAGAAAATATGGAGACAGCATATCACTGGCGGATTTCCCGGAACTGGATGATACGTTCGAAAAGAACGCTCATGAATATATGACAGCACGTCTCAGCAAAACAAATGCTGACGACCCAAGCAGATAAGGAAAGGAAGGTATTATGATCTATTCGACAGAAATCGAGAATATGTGTCCTGTAGCTAAGGGCGCGTATCATGGACCGGCCCCTATCCCTGAAGAAGGAAAGTGGGTACAGGCAAAGGAGATCAAGGACATCAGCGGACTGACGCACGGCATTGGATGGTGCGCTCCGCAGCAGGGTACATGCAAACTGACACTGAACGTAAAAGAGGGAGTCATAGAAGAAGCTCTCGTGGAAACGATCGGCTGCAGCGGCATGACTCATTCGGCTGCCATGGCATCTGAAATACTGCCGGGCAAGACTATTCTGGAAGCGCTCAATACGGACCTCGTATGCGACGCGATCAATACGGCTATGAGGGAACTGTTTCTGCAGATAGTTTACGGCAGAACACAGACGGCTTTCTCAGAAGGCGGCCTGCCGATAGGTGCAGGGCTTGACGACCTTGGAAAAGGCCACAGAAGTATGATCGGTACGATGTACGGCACAAAGGCCAAGGGAGCGCGTTATCTGGAACTGACAGAAGGATATGTGACCAGGATAGCTCTGGATGAAAACAATTACATTATAGGATATGAGTTTGTAAATATCGGAAAAATGATGGATGCAATAAAAAAAGGAACAGATCCGAAGAAGGCGCTTGAAGATGCAAGCGGTACATACGGACGTTTCGCTGAAGGCGTCAAAAAGATAGATCCGAGAGAAGAGTAGGAAGGGGGCGGAAAAAATGGCATTATTCGAAGGATATGAAAGAAGAATAGACAAAGTTAATTCCGTTCTGGCGGAATACGGCATCAGTGATCTTGACGAAGCAAAGAAGATCTGCGAGGATAAGGGATTTTCACCTTATGATATAGTAAAGGCAGTCCAGCCGATAGCGTTCGAGAACGCGGCGTGGGCTTACACCGTCGGTGCAGCAATTGCAGTAAAAGAAGGCGCGAAGACCGCTGATGAGGCGGCAGAAAAGATAGGTATCGGCCTGCAGGCATTCTGTATTCCGGGTTCGGTGGCAGAGGACCGTAAGGTAGGACTCGGACATGGAAATCTCGGAGCAATGCTCCTCAGAGATGAGACGAAGTGCTTTGCCTTCCTGGCAGGACACGAAAGTTTTGCAGCGGCAGAAGGAGCCATAGGCATAGTACAGAACGCTAATAAGGCGCGCAAAGAGCCGCTCAGAGTTATATTGAACGGACTCGGCAAAGATGCTGCTCAGATAATATCCAGGATCAATGGTTTTACCTATGTACAGACGCAGTTCGACTATGCGACGGGAGAACTTAGGGAAGTACAGAGGATAGCGTATTCAGACGGAGAGAGGGCCAAAGTCAACTGCTACGGCGCTGATGATGTACGTGAAGGCGTTGCTATCATGCATCACGAGGGAGTGGACGTCTCTATCACGGGCAATTCGACAAATCCGACAAGATTCCAGCATCCTGTTGCGGGAACATATAAGAAAGAATGCATAGAGCAGGGAAAGAAATATTTCTCTGTTGCATCCGGAGGAGGCACAGGAAGAACGCTGCATCCTGACAACATGGCGGCGGGACCTGCTTCATACGGTATGACGGATACACTCGGAAGAATGCATTCGGACGCGCAGTTCGCAGGAAGCTCTTCGGTTCCGGCACATGTTGATATGATGGGATTCATCGGCATGGGCAATAATCCTATGGTTGGAGCAACCGTTGCGGTAGCTGTGGCGGTCGAGGAAGCAATGAATAAATAGCTTAAAAAATCGTTGAAATTTCAACATAAAAAATACGGAGAATTCATCAGGCAGATGTGTTCTCCGTTTTTATTTTCTAAGGCATTATTTCAGTTATTTTACAGTACTTTTCCCAGGGGAAACCGATAACATTGAGCTCAGATCCGCGGACATCGACGGCATATTTTCCGAAGGTCTCCTGGATAGCGTATGCTCCCGCCTTGTCGTAAGCTTCAGGTGTTTTCAGATAATCACGGATCTCTTCCTCAGGATAATCACAAAAGGTGACGTAAGTTATATCATAGAAACATCTCTTTATATGCTTTTCCGGGCAGATGAGGCATACTCCGGTGATGACCTGATGCGTTCTTCCGCGCAGAGACATCAGCATCCGGAAAGCATCATTCTCATCCTGCGGCTTTCCCATAATTTCGCCGTCAGCGCCGGGCGCCGAAGGCGGATCGTAAACGACTGTGTCCGCCGCAACCACAGTCGTGCTGTCCGGAACAGTTTTCGATACATCAAAAGCTTTTTTCAGGGAAAGATACATAGTCGTATCATACGGATCCATTGTAAAAGGGAGTGTTTCATCTATCCCCGACGGGATAACTTCCGGGAAGACGCCGTGGTCCCGGAATATTTCTATTCTGCGCGGTGAAGCGCTTGCCAGTATTATTCTGCTTTCAGTCATTGTTCCTCCGGTCATTGCGGGGCATTGTTATTGTCAGTATTATTGCCGTTATCAGTATTGGTGTTATTATCGGCAGCTGCGTTATTATCAGTGGCTGCATTATCATTTTTCTTGTCTGTGTTCTCTTTCTTGCTGTTGTTCTGACTGCTGCCTGCGTTTCCGGAAGATCCGGTATAGGTGCCGTCGGCGTAATACTCGCCGCCTGCGTATGTCACAGTCTGAGGCTGTGATTCAAAAGAGCCGCTCAGACCTGCAGTGGCCCGCGTCATTATCAGGCTCCAGAGTCTGGCCGCAGCTGAGGAACCTTCGGAAAGTTCGATATTGACATCGTTGCCGATCCACAGTGCTGCGGAATATTGAGGCGTGAAGCCGCAGAACCAGGCGTCGTAATTATCCGTGGTCGTCCCGGTCTTTCCGGCTGTGGTCTGTCCCGCGACCTGAGCCGCGCGGGCGATCCCGCTGGTGACAGTAGTTCTCAGGATGTCGCTCATAATGAAGGCGACACTCGCATCAATTACTTTGGTTTCAGCCGGCGAGGAGCGCAGTATCACTTTCCCGCTGACATCTTTGATTTTTGTATAGGCGGAATATTCGATATGCGTGCCTCTGTTCTGGAAAGTCTGGTAGGCAGACGCCATTTCGAGAGGGGATATTCCTTTGGCCATTCCTCCCAGAGCCAGCGCCGATGCATTCATATCATTTGATGATGAGCTGCCTGTTACAAGAGATGTAACGCCGAATTTTTTCAGCTGGTCGACTATATAATCAGATCCGACCTGCTGCCAGATCCTCACTGAACATACGTTGATCGACTGCTCGACTGCTGTTCTGAGCGTTACTTCCCCGCGGTATCCGTTATACCAGTTTTTCGGCCAGACCTTGCCGTTTATCGTCAGAGGCGCATCGTTGATCACGCTGGAGGCAGTCCAGTAATCACCGTAGAGCGAAGTGTTCTGATTGCTCGAATACTCGGTGAAATCCATAGCCTGGCCTTTTTTACCTGCATCCGCGCCCTGCTGGAGCGCTGAACTGTATATGGCGAGCGGCTTGATAGAAGAGCCCGGCTGTCTGGTGCTGAGTGCGCGGTTATACAGAAGCGATTCGCTGGAGCCGCGTCCGCCGACCATAGCTTTGACGGCACCGGTATCGTTGTCGATAATAACCATTGCAGCCTGCGGCTGACGGACTTTCTGGCCGACAGTGTACCCGCTTCTGGTAATGATATATCCGCTTCCGGTTTTTTTGAAATAGTTCGGATAATCATAGAAGAACGAACGCGATATCACGACATTGCCGTCGCCGTCCAGCGATTTATACTTGGCCGGCACATTAAGCTTTCCGCCGTCGATCGTATAGAGAGCACCGTTTATAGTTGTATACATATTTTTGAAAGAAACAGCATAATCCGTATTTCCGTCAGAATCTGATGTTTTAGTAATGACAAGCCGCCTGCCTTTTTTTATCGTCAGGTTTCCGGCAGAATCCAGCGAATACTCACTGCTGTGCAGGTGGAATCGGCCGCGTCCGTCCAGGTAATTGCTGTATTTATAAAGCAGGATACTTCCTGAATCACTCAGGATATTTCCGCTGCTGTCATAGTCGATGTTGGCGGTGCTCGGGAAATTAGAGCTGTCTCTGAAAGCCGATTCAATGGCTCTCTGCGCTTTACGGTTCAGAGAAGTATAAATTTTGAGGCCGCCTGTATATATGAGCGTAGTCGCCGAATCCTTGGAATAACCGTCGGCAATCAGATCTTTCTTGACCTGATCGATGACAAAATCCGTGAAATAACTGGAATATGAATCTGTTTTACCGGCGCTTAGATCAATATGGCTCCGCAGGTTTTCGTTTTTCGCGCTGTCTAGTTCTGACTGCGAGATAAATCCGTACTTATACATATTTTCAAGAGTAATATTTCTTCTTTTCTGAGATGCGTCACCGTTGTATATCAGAGTGTAAGAGGATCCCTGACTCAAAATATCGCCGGAAGACACCTTGACTGTTCCTTTTTCAATATCTGAATTGCTGATGGTTTTCACCAGGGCAAAATTGTCCGGGGAATTCGGTATCGATGCCAGCGCAGCGCATTCCGCCAGGTCAAGATCACTGACGTCCTTGTTGAAATATGCCTTGGCCGCCGTCTGTACGCCGTAGCAGCCATAGCCGTAATAAATAGTATTGAGATAAGCTTCAATGATCTCTTTCTTGGACATGTTCTTTTCCAGCAGGACAGTATAATAAGCTTCGGAGATCTTTCTGGACAGCGTACGCTCGCTCTTGGTAGAAGCGAGATAAACATTTCTGGCCAGCTGCTGAGTGATGGTAGATGTTCCGCCGATGCCGGAGCCGCTTCTGAGCGAATCGATCACGGCGCCGCCCATACGGATAAAATTGAATCCGTGATGAGTCCAGAAGGTCTTATCTTCGATGGCCACAGCGGCATCGACGAGATCCGCCGGCATTTCCGTATATTTGACATTCTGCCTGTTTCCGCCGTCGACATATACAGTATCGAAAGCACGGCCTTTATCATCATAGATAATAGAAGATTCCGAAATGTAGGAATAAATTTTCGAGGTGTCGATGCGTTCACAGCTCTGAATCACAGTGAACGAATAAAAAACTCCAAAAAGCAGCAGCACACCGAGCGAGAAAAAAATGATCCTGCGGATCTGCCTCCTGCCGGCCTGCGGTTTTTTCTTGGCAGTCCTCGTGTTTCTGCGCACTGCCGGGCTTCTGTCCGCACCGGAAGATGCTTTAGTCGTGTGGGTCCTTGGCATATTAGTATCCTCACAATAAGAACAAACTTATACTTCATTATAACATATGTACGTGATAAATATAACTCACACATACTTGTAAAAATATGGAAATAATGATATGATGATTTCATTCGGACCGCCGGCAGGGGAGGATACTTTGAGAAGGCCGGCATTATTGACAGCGGCGGGTTATGCTGCGGGCATCCTGCTGACATATTCATGGAAAACGGGCATTGCTGTTCTGGCGGCGTGCCTTATTCTGGTTATATTTCCGTCGGGCGGAAATGACCGCAGTAATGTCGGTTTCAGGCGCTCGGCAGTTCTTTTTTTGTCCTTTGCGCTGCTCGGGGGCGTGATGCTTCTGATCACCGATGCGGTTCCTGACTACTATCGGGACGGCCTTACAGAGATCAGAAACAGGGCATCATGCGGTGCGGGCATATCGCCTGAAATGCAGACGGAAATCACCGGCAGAGTACTTTCCTGTAATGCCGGTTCCGAAGATAAATGTACGATGATCATCGGGACGGATAAGGGTCCGCGTGTGCAGGCCGTGATATACGGTGATCCTGCCGGCTTCGTATCTTCAGTGGGAAAAACAGTCAGAGCTGCCGGCAAAATGTATCTTCCGAGCGGGTCGAGGAATCCGGGAGGCTTTGATCAGGCACTGTATCTGAGATCGAAAAAAGTCAGCACGGTCATGACCGCTGATGCGGGGCACGTCATAACCGGCAGAACTATCGGGCCGGTAATGAACAGACTTTGCTGCTTCAAAGTGAATTTCGGCCGCGCATTAGACAAATATACAGGAGAGAAGAACGCCTCGGTCATATCCGGAATGATGTTCGGCGATAAATCGGGGATAGATGAAGAAACGTACGATATGTTCCGCCTGAACGGAACAGCTCATATACTCGCTGTCAGCGGACTCCATGTCGGGATAATATACGCTTTTGTTTCCGCACTCATCGGAGGGCGGAGGAAAACATCAACGAATATTATTATGCTGTTTCTGCTCACTGCTTATGCGGCGCTGGCGGATTTCAGTCCGTCGGTCATGCGCGCGGTCATCATGATCGCCATGCATATTTTAGCAAATATGCGGCATTTCAGATATGATCTCCTGAGCGCAGCTGCCGTGAGCGCCCTGGTGATGATGCTGTACAGCCCATATTCTGTTTTTTCCGCAGGGTTCAGAATGTCCTATCTGGCTGTTTTCAGCATGGGAATGCTTATGCCTTACGCAGAGAAAATAAGCAGCTCAAAGGTATTCGGCTGCTTCGTTCCGGTACTGGTGGTGCAGACGGGAATGGCGCCGTTCACGGCCTATGTTTTTAACTATTTTTCGCTGAGTGCATTTATTGCGAATATACCAATAGTGTTTCTGGCCGGAATAATGATCCCCTGCGGTGCGGTGACGGCCGCGGCCTATGTGATCATGCCGTTCGCTTTTCCCGCCTGTTCTTTTGTGCTGAGCGGACTCGCGTCGATGATGACTGCAGTGAATAAGGTATTTTATCTGAACGGACATGCCGGAATAGATACTGTCAGTCCGCCGCTGTTTGTTCTGTGTGTATATTACGGCATAATTTTTGTGGGTTTTTCCGAAATGTTCAGGATACATATCGCGCGGTGCGATATGCGTGCCGCCGCGAGGTCTGCCGCGGCAGTAATGCTTGCCTGCCTGGCAGCGGCGGCAGTCTCTGCGGACAGCATGATGCCGGCGGATATTTTTATCGTCGATGTAGGGCAGGGCTCCTGTCTGCTGGCATCCTCAAAAAGCGGGAAGCATGTGATGATAGACGGCGGAGGAAAGCCGTCGTTCGGAGGCGGGCAGAAGTTTGACGTAGGCAAGAAAACGGTCAAACCTTTTCTGCTGAAAAACGGCATCAGGAAGGTCGATCTCGCTGTCGTCAGCCATCTCGACACGGATCATTACGACGGTATTGCATCATTGTGCCGAGAGGGGATGGTGAAGAAACTGGCGGTGAACAGATCAAAGCAGGATGTGATCGGCAGGATACTGGAAGAAACAATGATGCGCCCCGAGGATGTAGTTTATCTGGAAACAGGAGATGTGATAAAAGAGGACGACCTGAGGCTGGATGTTCTTGGACCTGTCGAAGATACCGATGATGAAAATGACGGCTGTCTGATAATAAAAATAGAAGCGGGGGAAACATCGGTCATTACTGCCGGGGACATAACCGCCGAAGTGGAGCAGAAACTCACCGGATATTACTGCGGTACAGATACGCTGCATGCGGATATATTATGCGCGCCGCACCACGGCTCGAGATTCAGTTCATCGGCGGAATTTATCCGCGCGGTAGATCCAACCGCATGTGTTTTTCAGACGGGGAAAAATAATTACGGCCATCCTGATCCCGGGATCGTACAGAGATATCAGGATATGGGCATCGCGGTTTACAGAACGGACGGACAGGGAGCGGTGTCGTTCAGGAATGGAAAGGTCAGATGGCACATTACAGAGTGAAGTCTGCCGCCGGGCATGGACATGCGGCCGGTTTTTGATATAATAAAGCCATGGTTTACAAAAAGAAGCAGGAACATGCATTTATAAAAATAGGCAATGATATCAGAAAAAACAACCTGGGAAACGTGGTTGTTCTTTGCGGTGTCGAACAATATCTGGTTAAATGGGCGGCTGATCTGATCGTCAGAACGTATGTAAATGAGGCCGTTAAGTCTCTTGATTATTCGGTGATCAGTGAGGATGAACTTGATTTTGGCCATATTCTGCAGGCGTGCGAGACGATGCCGATGATGTCGGAAAAAAGAGTGGTGATGGTGCCGGATTTCGAGCTGGTGTGGCGCAGTGAGCCGAAATCTTTTCCGAAAGAGGACGTCGGTGATCTGATTTCATATCTGGGCAATGTGCCCGATACGGCGGTACTTGTTTTTACCGCAGGCGAGAATCCCGAAAAGTATAATAAATCTGATTCAAAGATGATGGCGGCTGTCAGAAACGCAGGTTCGGTCTACGATTTTGATCTTCTGGATGAGCGCCAGCTGAGGGGATATCTCAATAAGCGGCTCGCCGCCTGCGGGAAACAGGCAGGCCCCGGCGTGCTGGATGCACTGATATGGGAGAGCGGTTATTTTAATCAGGATATAGACTATGCGCTTTTCAATCTTGAGAACGATCTGAAAAAAATGGTCGCGCTTTCCTCCGGTGATGAGATAACGATGGCTGATTTCACCGATAGTATTTCAGACAATCTGGAACATAATACCTTCAAGATGATCGACGCGATAAGTCAGAGCCGCAAGCAGGAAGCTTTCAGGCTTTTGCATGATCTGATGCTGTCGGGGACGAATGCTTATATGATACTCGCAACACTCTGCAATCAGCTGGAACTGATGCTGGAGACAAAGGAAATGAGGAGCACCGGCAAAACAATGGCTGAAATAAAAAAGGAAACCGGTATTTCCAGCGAATATAGAATCAAGAAAGCTATGGGGTATGCCGAGAAATTTGAAAGGGACGATTTGAAACGGATCCTCGTTTCGGCTTTTCAGGTCGATGACAGGATCAAAAGCGGGCTGCTCGACGACAGCTTCGCGCTGGAAATGTTCATAGCACAGGTATAATAAAAGGGGCTCCGCATGATGCGGAGCCCCGGTTTGTCTGTTACAGACTATTGTTCAGCAGATTATTTTACAGGATAGAATCCCGAAGGAGCCTCACTGAGGTCTATGAAAATATTCTTCTTCTGTGAATAGTTGTCGAGTATGAGCTTATGCGTTTCACGTCCGATTCCGGATTTCTTGTATCCGCCGAACGGAGCCTTTTCAGGCAGAGCATTGTATGTATTGATCCACATACGTCCTGTTTCAACAGATGTAGCAACTCTGAATGCACGGTTGATATCCTTTGTCCATACCGCGCCGCCGAGTCCGTATTCACTGTCGTTAGCCATAGCGATGACATCTTCTTCATCGTGGAACTTGATGACTACTGCTACAGGTCCGAATATTTCTTCCTGAGCTACTCTCATCTTGTTGTCAACATTCGTGATCAGGGTAGGCTTTACATATGCGCCGTTTGCCAGAGCACCTTCGGTAGCTCTCTCGCCGCCGCAGGCAATCGTTGCGCCTTCTTCTTTAGCGATATCTATATAGCCCATGATCTTCTTTGCCTGGCCTTCGTTGATCTGTGAACCCATCTGAGTATCAGGTTCCCAAGGCATTCCGAGTTTAACAGCATTGAATCTCTTGACAGCATCTTCAACAAACTTGTCATAAATAGTATCCTGTACGAATACTCTTGATCCTGCGCAGCATACCTGGCCCTGGTTGAACAGGATACCGAGCTGCAGGCCGTCCATAGCCTTTTCCCAGTTGCAGTCTTCGAAGAAGATGTTTGCGGATTTGCCGCCCAGTTCGAGGGTAGCAGGGATAAGCTTCTTGGCAGCAGCATCAGCTACGCTGTAGCCGACTTCTGTAGAACCTGTGAAAGCGAGTTTCCTGAGATCAGGATGATCAAGCAGATACTGACCAGTCTTGCTGCCTGCGCCTGTGATGATCTGGAATACGCCTGCCGGAATGACATCTTTGATA
>JALCRY010000025.1 GCA_022652985.1 Eubacteriaceae bacterium
CCGGCAGGTCGATAAAGCCCTTGCTGTCAGGAACTACTTTTAGAGGATTCGCAGCGAGAACAACATCGTAATAGTAATATTTTGAGCCGATCCTGATTTCAAAATAGCAGGTTTCACCGACAGATGCAGCAAGTTCGGAAAGCACATCGTGGATATTTTTTGACAGACTGTTGTCGAAGTTGTAACACAGACCGAGCTTGAGACTTCTGATCCCGAGGCAATACTTCAGACCGGCCGTATTGCGGCTGATGAATCCGGTGTGCTCAAGAGTCTGTAAAATACCAAATGCTGTTGATGTATTCAGGCCGAGGCGGCTGCTGATATCGCTGAGCCCGGCATCACTGTTATCGGCTATGTAAGCCAGAATATCCATGGCCCTTTCAACTGACTGTATATAATGTTTGTTTCCCATTTTTATTTTCCCCCTGTATAACTGGCAGACGATCCTCAGTATCTCATAAGGATCTTTTAACATACCAATAATAACACAGAAACGACATATTTGCGATAATATAGAAAAAATAATCAATATTTATTAAAATATTACGATTATGTAGAATGAACGTTTGACACTGATTCATTAAAAGAATATTCTGTGCTTGTAAGAAAATGTGCAGACTGATGGTGCCCGTATGAATAAAAAGTGCGGACGGAGAAGAAAATGTGCTGTCAGAAAATGAAAAAGGAAAGAATCGTTAAATAACAGTAACTGCACAAATTATGAAAAAAACATGGCACGGTTCTTGCTTTAAATATGTGTGTCTAGACGTCAACCGATGATTTTTCTAAATAATGAGGAGGAAAAAATGAGAAACGCATTTTACAGCGAAGAACTGAACAGAATGTATGAAGGACTGAATCTTGACGAATATATAGTAGGTACTTATTTAGTAGGTGCTGAGCATGATGAGGATCCTATCATAAAGGCAGCAAGCATTGCCATCGAGCAGACAACAGGATCGTGGGTGGACATCCCTGAAGAAACACCTGAAGTAAGAGAAAAGTACGCGGCCAAGACAATCGGCGTATATGAAGTACCTGATTTTGAAAACGTAACGAATCTTAAAGATATAGATACAAGATGGTATGTAATGCGTATAGCATATCCTGTAGCGATTTTCGAGGACAACATGCCTCTGATGATGGCTTCAGTAATGGGAAACATCGCAGCGCTTCCTAATTTAAAGCTTATCGATATGGAATTCGGCAGAGAGTTTACAAAAACATTCCAGGGCCCTAAGTTCGGAACAGACGGGATTCGCAAGCTCCTGAATGTATATGACAGACCGCTTCTGAACAACATGATCAAGCCTTGCACAGGATACACGCCGGAAGTAGGAGCAAAATTATTTTATGAAGCAGCAGTAGGCGGCGTTGACATCATCAAGGACGATGAACTGATCAGCGGAAACAGAGCATTCAATAAACTTGAAGACAGAGTCAGGCTGAATATGGAAGCAGTTGAACGCGCGAAGAAGGAAAAGAACGAAGACACACTGTACTGCTGCAACATTACTGACGAGGTAAGCAAACTTAAAGAGAATGCTATGACAGTAATCAATAACGGCGGCAACTGCATCATGGTAGACGTAGTTTCCACAGGTCTTTCGGCTTTGAGAGCACTGGCGGAAGATCCTGAGATCACTGTGCCTATCCTTGCACACGCATGCGGCGGCGGCGCTATGTTCACTTCACAGTTCCAGGGAATGAGCTCACACGTACTCAACAAGATGATCAGACTCTGCGGAGCAGACATTGTAGTCAACTCAAGCCCGTACGGAAAATTCGACATCCTGCACAGCAAATATATGGCTATAACAAAGGCACTGACAGGAAAATTCTATGACATCAAGCCTTCGATCCCTCTCTATGGCGGCGGCATAATACCGGCAGTCGTAAAGAAGACGCTTACAGATGCCGGCATTGACTGCGTACTCGGTGTAGGCGCGGGTATCCACGCTCATCCAATGGGGCCGAGAGCAGGAGCTGTTGCTATGAGGCAGGCGATCGATGCAGTAATGGAAGGAAAGGTACTTTCCGACGTTGCGAAAGAAAAACCTGAACTCAAGGCAGCTATCGAAGTCTGGGGAGATGCGGACGACGATCTTTCAAAGAATTATCTCATTTAAACAACGGTTAATAGTAATAGAGTAGAGTACCTGATTTGCATGTGATAAGTTTATGTATCACATGCGATCAAGGCCCTACCTGTGTGAAAAGGCGGAGAACTTATGAAAATAGTAGCAGTGACAGCCTGTATAACAGGCATCGCGCATACATATCTTTGCGCAGAAGCATTAGAAGAAGCCGCAAAAGAGATGGGACATGAAATAAAGGTAGAAACAAGAGGTTCTGTCGGTGCGGATAATGTTTTAACTGACCAGGATATCAAAGAAGCAGATCTGGTAATGCTGGTGATCGAGATAGCAGTACCGACGGAAAGATTTGCCGGCAAACCGGTCTATCAGACACGTACACATGAGGTGACTACAGATGCGGCAAAAGTGATAAACAGAGCCATTAAATGGATGCAGGAAGAATATGACCCTGAAAATACGGATATCAAGGTCGCCGGCGGCGATGCAGCTGTATCTTCTAATGATGAAAGCGCCATTGAACCGGAAGATACTCTGAATAACATGAGCAACATGGGATCGGGCAAGGGCATCGGTTCACAGTTATATAAGCATCTGATGTGCGGCGTAAGTTACATCATTCCGTTTATTGTTGCAGGCGGGATCATACAGGCATTATCAATAGCATTTAATAATCTCGCCCCGAATTTTGCAACTCTGATGTCGCAGATCGGAGGACACGCATTCAGTATGATGATACCTGTTATGGCGGCATACATGGCATTTTCAGTAGTCGACCGGCCGGGACTGGTTCCGGGTATGGTTGCCGGATTTATGGCCATAGATACAGGATCCGGATTTGTCGGAGGCATTATCGGAGGCTATCTTGCCGGTTATCTGACACTTTGGCTGAGAGATCATATCAAACTTCCGAAGAACCTGAAATCACTGATGCCGATCCTTATCCTTCCGCTGATCTCGACTCTGATCGTGGGATTGCTGATGAAATTCGTTGTAGGTGTTCCTATCAGCTGGCTCAACGGAGTATTGACGAAGTGGCTGGAAAGCATGAATCAGGGCGGTGCATCCGCGATCCTGCTCGGTGCAATTGTAGCCTGCATGGTTACAGTCGACTTCGGAGGAGTTCTCTGCAGAGTATCCTATGCATTTGCCGTGGCCACGCTGGCGACAGGCGATCCGTCGATGATCATGGCTGCAAATATGGCAGGAGGGATCGTTACCGGGTTATCTCTGACTGCGGCTGCACTTCTCTTCCCGAGAAAATTCACCAGACAAGAGCGTGAGCTTTCAAAGAGTACATGGCTTCTGGGATTATCATTCATTGTAGAATGCGGCATTCCGTTCGTAGCGCGGGATCCGAAAGCGCATATTATTGCTCAGGGCGGAGGCGCTGCTGTGGCAGGTGCTCTTATATCAGTATTCGGATGCACACAGAGCGTGCCTCACGGAGGCCTCTGGGTAGCTCCTATTCCGGGTGCTCTGGGCAATGTACCGGGATATCTGCTGGCAGTTGCAGCAGGCGTTGCATTTGCTGTAGTCGCTATGCTTATCCTGAAAAAGGATGTACCGGCGGAGCAAAGATAAATAACATTTACAAATAGATAATTGTGCGGTCGGCACAGCGTGCTGACCGCATTGCCGGAATTATAAAACAGGAGACAAAAATGATTACGAAAGAATATGTGATACCGTGCGCATCGGGACTGCATGCCAGACCGGCATCAGAGCTTGTGCAGATGACACAGGAACTCGAAAGTGAAGTTACTTTGCACCATCTGGGAAATGGAGAAATCGCAGATGCCAAAAGTATTATCGAAGTGCTTTCTCTGGGCGCAGACAAAGGGGATACTATAAAAATCGAAGCTGACGGAGATGATGAAGAGGCCGCGGTTGAACGCATTATCGATTTGCTGGACCATGTCGAAGAATAGCGAGGTGTGAGGAATGGTAAAAGGAATCGTTGCGTCAGAAGGATATGCAGTAGGTACGGCATATGTGTATGCGGAACCGACAATAATAATTGACAGAAGAAAGATCGAGCTTTCAGAAACCGATGCCGAATGTGAAAGATTTGCGGATGCCGTTTCCGAAGGGAAAACCCAGATAAACCAGATAAGGCAGAAAGCCGGAGAATGTCTGGATGAAAGTGAAGCCAATGTATTCAAGGCACATCTTTCGATAATTAACGATCCTTCATTGCGAAAGAAAGTAAACAGAAAAATAGAAAATGACAGAGTGACAGCTGACAATGCACTGGAAGCAGTCATGATTAATCTTGTCGCGACATTTGCGCGTATGGATAATCCGCTGATCAGAGAGAGAGCTCTGGATATTAAGGATGTGTGTACAAGGCTTCTCTGCATATTGACAGGTACAGAACTGAGGACATTGTCCGGGCTGGATGATCAGACAATAATAGTAGCGAAAACGCTGACGCCTTCGGATACTATTCAGATGGATTATGCAAAAGTGTGCGGGCTGGTCGTGGAAGAAGGCGGAACAACATCTCACACGGCTATCCTGGCAAGAACATTGGGCATTCCGGCAGTGGTCGGAGTTTCCGGTGCGGCAGAAGAGCTGAAGACCGGGACTGAATTATTTCTGGACGCAGTCGACGGGACAGTATCGGAGGGACTTTCAGGTGATGAAGCTGCAGATTTCAGAAAGAAGCTGGACCGTTACCTGCAGATGAAAAATGAACTCGCCGGGTATGCGGATATGGAATCTGTCACAAAGGATGGACGCAAGATAGAGGTCTGCGCGAATATAGGATCATATAAGGATTGTGAGGCTGCACAGAAATACGGGATCGAAGGAGTCGGCCTGTTCAGAACAGAATTCTTATATATGGGAAAACAGAACTGGCCTTCGGAGCAGGAGCAGTTCGAGGAGTACAGGAAAGTCGCCGAGCTGATGGGCAGCCGCGGAGTGATAGTGCGTACGCTGGATATTGGCGGAGACAAAGGATTGCCGTATTTCGATTTCGGCGAAGAAGATAATCCGTTCCTGGGATGGCGTGCCATACGTATGTGCCTGGATAACAGGGGTGTGCTGAAAACACAGCTGAGAGCGATTCTTAAAGCAAGCGCATACGGCAAATTAAGAATAATGTATCCGATGATCACATCTATCGATGAAATCAGAGCGGCCAATAATATTCTCGCGGAAGCAAAAAAGGAACTGGATCAGGAAGGCCTCGGATATGACGGAAATATCGAGGTCGGCATAATGGTCGAGACACCGGCCGCCGCGGTCATTGCAGACCGTATTATTGAATATGTTGATTTCTTCAGTATAGGAACAAATGATCTGACGCAATACACAACTGCATCGGATAGAGGAAATAAAAAGATTGCTTCTCTCTGTGATCCGTATCATCCTGCAGTTCTCAGACTGATCGGGAATGTTATCGATGTTTCGCACGCAGCAGGAAAATGGACAGGAATGTGCGGGGAGCTGGCAGGAGATCCGCGAATGACAGAAACCCTTGTGGGAATGGGTATTGATGAGCTGAGTATGTCGGCGGGATCAGTACTGAAAGTGCGGAAAGCTTTAACGGAAATCGATTCAGTGCAGTCGGCGGAGAAAGCCGGAAAAATCCTGGCGATGAGTACAGCGCGGGAAATCAGAGATGCACTGACGGAAGGAGGACAAGATGGCAATTAATGCAGAAGATATTATCAAGGCATCATATGTGAAAGGCAATATGACGGCAGAAACGCGCGATGAAGCAATAAAAGAGATGCTGAATATTGAGGCCGTAGCCGGCAATATCGGAGATATCAATACAGTGTTCGATGCGGTACTGGCCAGAGAAGCAGAGTTTACAACGAAGCTTATGGATGATATTTCTATACCGCATGCGAAATCCGCTGAAATAAAAAGAGCAATGGTAGTCATCGGCAAATCAAAAAATGGTATCGAATGGAGACCGGAAGTCGATTATAAGGATTCGCAGGAGAAAGATCGTGTAAAGGTTGTATTTATGATCCTGGTCCCGGGACAGCAGCCGGGGAACGAACATCTTAAAATACTGGCGCTTCTGGCGAGGTGCCTGTCCAGAAAAGATTTCAGAGAGTCGATTATTGAAACGGAAGATCCTCAGACTATCAGCGCTTTTCTGGTGGAAGAAATCAGGAAAAAACAGGAAGCAAGGAAATAAGGAGAATCGGTATGAATGTAATTGACATAAATGAATTTGCAGGAAAAGTTGCCGTGGTGACAGGAGGGAGCAGAGGACTGGGCGCGGCAGTGGCAAATATCCTGCTGGACGGCGGGTGCAGCTATGTTGCCAACCTGTCCCTGAAAGGCGGCTGTGTCATAGATGATCCGAGACTGAAAACCTTTAAAACCGATGTGAGGCGCAAGGAAGATATTGACCGTGCCGTACAGAAAATAGTGAATGAATGCGGCAGGATAGACATCCTTGTCAACTGCGCCGGCGTATGTGTCATGAAAGATTTTACGGATTTATCGGAAGATGATTATGACATAGTCGTTGATACAAATATGAAAGGTACATTCCTGGCATGTCAGAGCGTGATCCCTGTAATGGAAGAAAATAAATACGGGAGAATAATCAACATAGCATCGACGGCGGGAATAACGGGAGGCAGTGTAGGCCCGCAGTACGGCATGTCGAAGGCAGGAGTAATAGCGCTGACACAGTCCATAGGCAGGAAATATGCCGGCAGCGGCATTCTGACTAATTGTGTGGCGCCGGGAGATATGGATACGGAAATGGTGGCGGCATTGTTCCCGACTGAAGAAGCAAAGAGAAAACGGGCCGACAAAATCCCTACCGGGGCGATTGCCAAACCTGAAGAGGTGGCGCGACTGATAGCCTTTCTGGCTTCGGAAAGGACGACATATATTACAGGTGAAACTTACAGGATATCAGGCGGCCGTATGTGATAGTGCAGCAGATTATTAGAAAGAGAGTCCGGTCATGAAAGATAAAATAGTTGAACTGATCAGCAGTGAGGATATCAGGAATCCTTATAAAGATGATGAAATCGCTAAAATCTTGGGATTGTCCCGGTATGATGTTATTCGTCTTCGCAGAGAAAACGGAATCGAATCATACAATGACCGGAGACTGCCGGCATTGCGCAGTGAAATCGAAGAGATAATGCGCGATGATCAGAAAGTCACGATCGTTGAGCTTACTAAACAGATCAATGAACGCGGCTTTGATGTATCAAGATTTATCGTAGCCAAGCTTCGCGATGAAGTGAAAGCCAAAATCGATGAAATCATAGTACATGATGAAGAAAAAAAACAGGATAATGTTGTGACAAACAGTTCTGATCTTATAGGTGAAGACGGGTCAATTAATGAAGCAGTGCAGAAGATGCGGGCGGCTATGCTATATCCTCCTTACGGATTAAATACGATAGTTATAGGGCAGACCGGCACCGGAAAATCGAAACTGGTCGACAGCATTTACAGACAACTCCTGGAGTCCGGAAAAATATCGCCGGACAGAAAAATGATAAAATATAATTGTGCCAATTACGCGAATAATCCCGAGCTGCTCGCATCGCAATTGTTCGGACATGTAAAAGGGGCGTTTACCGGAGCTGATGCAAATCACGACGGTATTATCGCCAGCGCGGACAAGGGTATACTGTTCCTTGACGAGATCCACAGACTTTCCAAGGAAGGACAGGAAATGCTGTTCAGTGTCATCGACGACGGCATATATCACAAACTCGGGAAAGGCACCGCGGAAGAACATATTGATGTAATGATAATAGGCGCAACGACCGAGCCTATTGATTCCACAATACTGGAAACGTTCAAAAGGCGTATACCAATGATAATAGAGATGCCGCCTCTGGCGGAACGCGGCATAAACGAACGATTTCAGCTCATAACAAGCATGCTTAGAAAAGAAGCTGGCTCGATCAGGAAAAACATAATGCTCAGCAGCGACAGTCTTGTCAGTCTGCTGACATATGCATGTCCGGGCAATATAGGGCAGCTTGCCAGCGATATTAAAGTTGCTGTTGCCAGCGCATATCTGGAATCGGATCCGGATGAGGATGCAATAGAAATCAAAATCAAGCATTTCCAGAAAGATGTTCATAAGGGAAATGTTGATCTGATGTTTTCTGCTGAAATTGGATATTACAGAGATCACGGGATAATGGTGGCAGCCGGCGGCGGCGTGACATTCCTGGATGAAAAATGGATAGATGTCAAACCGTCGCAGATATGTGAAATGCTGTATCTTCTGTATCAGGATATGTCTAATCAGAAGCTGCCTGACGTCCTTATTTCCAATCTTCTGTACCGGGATCTCGAGTACAGGATCAATACGGCTGTTAAAATGAGCAGGATAGCTTCGGATTCCGCGGGCAGCGAAGCGTCCGGCGGTACTTTGGAAACAAAGGAAATAACGAACAGCGTTGTCGATAATCTGGAAAAAAACGGAGGATCGCTCAGGCCTGATGTAAGGAACTGTCTGCGGTCAACATTGACGGATATAATACGGAAAATAAATTCAGGTTGGCATTTCCCGGACATTTCGATCCATAATGTGGAACAGAATCATCTGATGGATTACAGGATAGCATATGAATCGCTGATGACAGTATCGAAACAATATGGCATAGATTTTCCGGCGATCGTATTCAGTATAGTGGCGCTGTATCTGCATATCGGGTCTATGGAGAACAGTACTGATAATGATCTCCGTATTGTAATAATAACCCACGGCAGCACGGCATCGTCGATCGCCGAGACATGCAATCATTACCTGAAAGCGGAAATTGTCAGAGCGATAGATCTGCCGCTGAATATGCCGAAGCATTCATATGAGGATTATATTATTGAAAAAGTGGCGGAGATCGATGAAGAAAATCTGCTGCTGTTGGTCGATATAGGAACAACACTGATGCTGGGTGAGGTGATCGCGGAGAAGACCAGCAAAAGGACCAAAACAGTGGGCCGGGTGGATCTGGGTCTGGCTATGGCAGCGGCTACAAAAGTCAAAGCCGGTCATAGTCAGCTGAATGAAGTGTATGATTATGTCAAAGATAAGAATACTCACACATTCAACAGTGCTGTTTCCGGAATGGAGCCTGCGAGCAAACTGATCATTCTGTCATGCATCACAGGACAGGGCGCCGCCAACAGCATAAAAAAATATCTGGAAGATAATTACGGGGAGCTGATGGACGGAATAGAGATCATACCGTTCGGCGTCGTAACAGAAGAAATATCGGAATATATTTCCGAGCTGGTCGACTCGAATAAAATAATCGCCTGCATAGGTTCTTATCACATACAGCAGATAGACGGCGTGCCGTATATCAAAATATCGGATCTCCTTCATGAGAACGGCAAAAAGACCCTGAAATGGATACTGGAAAAAGAACACGTATCCGAAATACAGAGAATAGACCTGTCGTCGTTCATCAGGCCGGATGTGATTTTCCTCGATAAAAAATTCCTGAACAAGGAGGATGCCATCGCGTACGCTGCGGACAGGCTGATCGAACTGGGATATGTGAAAGAAGAATATAAGCAGGGAGTTCTCGAACGCGAAGGTGCGGTCAGCACAGATTACAGGAACGGTGTTGCCCTGCCGCATACAAGCTCGGAATATGTAATCGACTCAGTCATTGCCATGGCCAGGTTCGGCGATCCGGTACCCTGGGCGCCGGATTTTGAAGCGGATATAATGTTTATGATCGCGCTGAAGGGGCAGGATGTAAAAGTTATCAACAAACTCGGGCGTCTTGTCAAAAATGACAAATGCCGAGAACGGCTGCTGACAGCCGACAAACAGGGAATACTCGATGAAATAAGAAGATTCGATATGAATAATTAGAAAGGACCAGTATGAATTTATTTGATACCACAAAAATAAAAAATCTTGAATTGAAAAACAGATTTTTCAAAGCTGCGACATGGGAAGCGCTCGCAGATGAAGATGGTCATATTACCGAAGAACTTTATGCGATTTATGATGAACTGACAAAAGGCGGCGCGGCAGCTGTCATCACAGGATACTCTTATGTCACGAAGGACGAAAAGCCGAATCCGGGCCTGATGGGGATTTACGATGATGTTTTCATTGACGAATACAGGCGCATGACAGAAAATGCACATGAGAACGGCGCCGGGATATTTCTGCAGATCGTTTACGGCGGCAGTAATACAGGGTTGAATCCTCCGAGCAGGAAGATTTTCGGACCGTCGGCGGTTACGAATATAAAGACAGGGATAACGCCGGTGGAAATGACCGCCGCTGATATAAAAGAAATGGTGCAGGCTTTCGCCGATGCCGCCGTGCGTGCGGAAAAAGCAGGATTTGACGGCGTGGAGATACACGGAGCGCACGGATACCTACTGAGCATGTTTATGTGTCCGAAGTACAATATACGTACCGATGAATACGGCGGGACGACGGAGAACAGAGCGAGGTTCATATGCGAGATCATTACTGCAATAAAGAAAGCGGTGAGCGACGACTTTATAGTAATGATCAAACAGAATTCTTCTGACTGTTTTGAAGGCGGACTGACATCTGAAGACAGTCTCGAGATGTCGAAACTTTTCGAGCAGGCGGGCGTCGATGTGATAGATGTGAGCGGCGGCAACAGCGCCGGCGAAAACGTGTCCCAAAACGACCTCGGGCCGTCGAGAAAAAGTGCTGCCAGGGGAGTTGAATATGAGTCGTATTTTCTTGAGCATGCGAAGAAGCTGGCTGAAGAAATAGATATTCCGGTCATACTGACGGGCGGCAACAGACATTTTGAGGTGATGGATGAAATACTGAATCACACTAAGATCCGGTATTTTGCACTGGGACGTCCACTGATCAGGGAACCCGGGCTCTTCAGCAGATGGGAAAGCGGTGATCTGACAGCCCCGTTGTGTATTTCCTGCAACGCATGCAATAATGTTCACGGAAAAAGATGTATTTTTAATCAGTAACGACCGGAGGCAGTTCAATGAAGATAATGATTTCAAACGATGACGGATATAGTTCACCGGGCATACATGCGCTGGCAGCGGCGCTTGATTCAATAGAAGAGACGGAAATATATATCTGCGCGCCTGAAAAGCAGCAGAGCGGTCAGAGCCACAGCCTGACAATGGACAGAAAGCTTTTCGTGAAAAGGGAGCAGGCGGAGCATGCTGCTGAAGCAGTTACGGTAAGCGGAACACCTGCGGACTGCGTCATGATCGGGCTGGATTATTTTGCGGCAAAAGGCATTGTGATCGACATGGTGTTTTCCGGGATAAATATAGGCTCAAATCTCGGCAGCGATACGATTTACAGCGGTACGGTCGGGGCGGCCATGGAAGGGGCACTGAAGGGAATACCTTCAACGGCGGTGTCGGTCACGGCAGAGAAACCGCGCACTTTTGAATGCGCTGCAGAACTAGCAAAGAAAGCGTACTACATCGTTAAAGAAAAAATGGATCCGTCGGTGATACTGAATATCAATGCGCCGGATGTCCCGCACGAGGAGATCAAAGGAGTGCTCGTAACACATACGGCAGTCAGAGACTATGAAGAATGGTTTGTTCCCGATGAAAGCAGCGATCCCGAGGGGTATGTGTTTTCCGGCAGACATATTGCACTGGAATGCGGCAGTTGCGACATGAGCGTCGATATGGCGGCGATCGAGAACGGATACGCGAGCGTGACGCCGCTAAGATATGACCTGACGCATTATGATGAAATAGATACATACAAAAAATTTGACTGGGGAATTTTATAAATAAGATGATCCTTCATACCCGCGGATTCGCAATAAAAGCAGTTAATAACTCAATTATGCAAGCCGCGGGTTTTGCGATACCATTTTTCATAATTCCTTGACGGTTACCCGATATTCCATAGTTTGTTTCTTGAAACAGCTGCCCTCGAGGCCATTCATGATATGACTGAAAGTGATTTACACTTTTTGGACTTGTCTGCGTCGCCTGCGGGCCTTTTTTGATTATGAATGAACGCCGGAATGTGCTATTATTATGTCATACAGATCTGAAGAAACAGAATATGACATTTTAACAGGAGGCGCAATGATCATGACCCACGAGGAATATCTTAAAGCGGCAAATCACTGGAAAGTCAAAGATGCCGATAATGCAGCAATGGACAGCAGCAGTCTCAGGGCGGCGGCGGAGGCTTACATCGACGCGAACAACACGTGCGCGCTGGCCACGGGCGCCGGGACATTTGTACGCTGCACTCCGCTCGAATATACATATCATGACGGTTCGTTCTGGATATTTTCTGAAGGCGGCGAAAAGTTCACCGCGCTCGAAAAAAACAAAAATGTCTGCCTGGCGATTTTCGACAGATATGAAGGCTTCGGTAAGATCAAAGGGATGCAGATAATGGGCAAGGCGGAGATCAGCGAACCTTTTTCACCGGAATATATCGCGGAGGCCGAACACAGGAAGATCCCGGTCGAAGCGCTGAAGAGTCTGCCGGAGATCATGCATCTGATCAGAGTGATCCCGGAGGAGATAGACTTTACAAATTCAGATTTCAAAAAAGACGGATATTCTGTCCGTCAGAAAATCAGGCCGGAGAATAACGGATGAAAACCAGAACGTTATTTGGAGCGGTGCTGCTGACCAGCGCCTCTTTCGCCGGATATAACATTGGGTCCGGCTTTGCGACGGGCATCGAGGGGCAGCAGTTCTTCGCGGCCTACGGAGCAAAATATGCCTACATCGGGATGCTGATATCCATAGTGCTGGTGGCGCTCGTCCTCGCGCCGGTGTACATCGTCGGCTATGAACAGCAGTTTCAGGATGACAAAACCATATACAGGTATTTCTGCGGCCGGAAACTGGGCGTGGCTTTTGACGCGTACGTATATTTCAGTCTGGGTCTCGTAGTTCTGACAATGATGAGCGGCGCCGGCGCAACCATGAAACAGTATCTGGGGATACCGGAGTTCGCGGGGACCGTGCTCATCGGGACTATGTGCATCCTGGCCGCGCTGCTCGGCCTGGAGAAGCTTATCAGAGTCCTGAGCTATATCGGGGTTTTCGTTATCATCTTTATTTTCTGCTGCGCTGTGTATGTGTTTTTCACCTCGGGCGAAACACCGGCATCAGGGGCGGTGAATGTCGACAAGTACGTGGCGGACGGCGAACTGCTGCCGGCGAATATTTTCGGGATATGCAATCCGGTATTCAGCGCGGTGGCCTGCGCGGGCCTTCTGGTCGGCTCGGGATTCCCGTGGGTATCTGCGACGGGCAGGCTCTGCAGCGGATATAAAGAAGCTATACTCTGCGGTGTATTTTCGAGCATAGTATACTTCGGCGCCCAGGGCATCGTCGTATATCTCGATCTTACGACCATGGACAAGATCGCCGGCGCGGAGGTGCCGATGCTGGCAGTAATACAGCATTATCTGCCGGTGCTTTCTCTCATTTATTCCTGCATTATCGTACTCGCCATATTCTCGACAGTCACCGGGAGGTTTTTCCTTCTTGCCTCGCGTTTCGACGGCGGCAGCAGGAAGAAACATCTTGTGATTACGATATCAGCAGTAGTGATCTCGGCCGCGGCAGGGTCGTTTATCCCCTTTGCCCGGATCTCAAATATTATGTTTTCGATAAGCGGGACAGTCGGCATACTGTTCTGCGTCATAATACTGCATAAATTCCTGAAAACAAGAAAGGGTAAACTGGTGCGATCATGAAGCTGACCAACCGTATGAAAAAATTATCTGCCGTCCTGCTGGCGGCGGCGGTGACCGTTTCGCTGTCCGGGATAATGAGCATGCCTGTTATGGCTGACGCTCAGAGTTCGCCGGCGGACGGGCTGCAGAGCAGCGACATCGTCGTGCTTTACGATAATGATGTGCACTGCGTGACTGACGGTTATGCGAAGGCGGCGGCGATGAAGACCGAAGTGAAAACAAAGACAGACAATGTCACGCTTGTTTCCTGCGGGGATTTCATTCAGGGCGGCGCGCTCGGCACATTATCACAAGGAAAAAGTATTGTCAAGATCATGAACAGCGCCGGATATGATGTCGTGACTCTCGGAAACCATGAGTTCGATTACACCGTTCCGCGTTTGAAAAAGCTGACGAAGATCCTGAAGGCGAAGGTGGTCGACTGCAACTTCCGATATACAAAAAACAATAAAAGCGTATATAGTGGATATACGATGAGAACTTACGGCGACAGGAAAGTAGCCTTTGTCGGCATTACCACTCCGGAATCGATCACCAAGTCGACTCCTTCCTATTTCCAGAACAGCAGGGGCAAATACATCTATACTTTCTGTTCGGACAGCACAGGTAAAAAGCTTTACAGCCGCGTGCAGAAAACCGTCAATGCGGCGAGAAAGAACGGCGCGGATTATGTGATCGCTCTCGGGCATCTCGGCCTGTCGGGCACGACATCGCGCTGGACATCCGAGGCAGTAATATCGCATACTTACGGCATAGACGCGGTACTGGACGGACATTCGCACGAGACGTATGCGGCGAACACCTATACGAATTCCCGGGGCAAAGCGGTCATCTGTTCGCAGACCGGGACCGGTTTTAAAAACGTGGGGAGACTCGTGATATCGGGCAGCGGCAATATTACTGCCTCACTGATACCGACAGACACGTACGCGGGCAGTGACGGGACCGTGGCAGCCGAGGTGAAAGCGCAGACAGATCTTTACGCCGGCACGCTCAGCAAGACAGTCTGCACCGCGGATGAGCTGCTGACGATAATGGATCCGGCAACGGGGAAGCGCGCCGTTCGTACAGCTGAAACTAATCTCGGTGATTTCTGCGCCGATGCCTTCCGCAGCGTCATGAAGACCGACATCGCGCTGGTAAACGCAGGCGGGATCAGGAAAGATTTACAGGCGGGAACAGTCAATTACGGCAACATGCTGGATGTATTCCCGTTCGGAGGCTCGGGCTGCGCGATATCGGCGACCGGGAAACAGATCAGGGATGCCCTCGAAATGGGCGCGGCGAAATATCCGGCGGAAAGCGGCGGTTTTCTGCAGGTGTCGGGGCTGAAATATACTATTGACGCTTCCGTGCCGTCTTCCGTTGTCGTGAACAGCAGCGGCATGTTTGTCAAAGTCGCGGGCGTGTACCGCGTTAAAAATATACAAGTCTATAACAGGAAAACCAAAAAATACGAAGCGCTGGATCTGACTAAAAAGTACACGACTGCGGGACTGCTCTACACTCTCCGTCAGAACGGAGACGGGATGACGATGTTCCGCGGCGCGAAGTCGCTGAAGCGCGAATACATTTCAGATGTGGATGTACTGGCGTATTACGCGGAGAGCACTCTTAAGGGAGTGATCGGCAGCGGATACGCGGATCCGCAGGGCACAGGCAGGATAACTGCAGACGGGAGGCAGTAATGACAGCAGAGAAAACTTATGTATCGTGGGAACTTATCGGCAGTTTTATGAAAGATGCGTTTATGGCGGCGGGCGTGCCGGAGGATGACGCGGCGGTGTGCGCCGAGGTGCTCCTGGAAAGCGACAGGCGGGGCATTGCCAGTCACGGCGTGAACCGTTTCAAGCCGATCTATATCGACCGCATCAACAGCGGCATATTAAATCCGGTCACGAATTATGAAGTAATAAAGGAGACCGGCACAACACTGGTCGCGGACGCGCACGACGGCATGGGCATGGTTGCAAGCCGCCGCGCCATGAACAGCATCATCGCGAAGGCGAAAGAAAACGGCATCGCCATGGCGGCGGTCAGCAATTCGTCACATTACGGCATCGCGGGATACTGGGCGATGATGGCGTCGAAACAGGGGCTTATCGGCATTACCGGTACAAATGCGCGGGCGACAGTTGCGCCGACTTTCGGCGTCGAAAATATGCTGGGCACGAATCCGCTGACTTTCGCGTTTCCGACCGACGAAAATTTTCCCTTCGTCCTCGACTGCGCGACCTCCATCATGCAGAGAGGCAAAATCGAATATTACGCCCGCAGCGGAAAAGAAGTGCCGCGCGGTACAGTAATATCGGCGGACGGTGAGGCGATGACGGACAGCGAGGCGATACTGCAGGCGCTGAGCGCGGGTACGGCAGCGCTGGCCCCTCTGGGCGGGATCGGCGAAGAGCTCGCAGGATACAAGGGGTACGGTTATGCGGCAGTCGTGGAGATACTTTCGGCGGCGCTGACAGGCGGACTGTTCATGAAGGACCTGACCAATAAGGACGAGGACGGGAACAAGCGCCCTTATCACCTCGGACATTTCTTCATCGTGATAGATCCCGAGGCGTTTATGGGCCTGGAGACATTCAAAAAAACCGCAGGCAGCATTATACGCGGTCTGCGCGCTTCGAAAAAGGCGCCGGGCTGTGACCGCATCTATACCGCGGGAGAAAAGGAATGGGACTTCTGGCTCGAACACAGGGATAAAGGCGTGCCGATGAACGTGTCGGAGCAGAAAGATTTTATCGCGGTCCGTGATATGTACGGGCTCGATTACAAATTCCCGTTTGAATAATTGATATCTTAGCCGGCAATCGGCGTAGGGCAGCAGGGAGCTGTTCATTGATTATTGATTTTGCAGGCGGTATAATATCATATACGTGTAATTGTACCGAAAGGGTATCAGATCATGAATAATTATAGGGTTTTGGATGAAGGTACTATCGGAATTATCGCCGAGAGCAATCCCGGCGATTTTGCGATATATAAAATTGAGAATGGCAGGCTGATCCCGCTTTTCTCGTCTGACAGTCTGGCTGAAATGTCGGGCATGGGCAGGGACGAATACAACAGGGCAGTAATGGAAGATGCCAATCTGCTGGTGCTGAGTTCCGACCGCGAAAATGTCCGGGCGCGCGTTGCCGATGTCGTCAGGAACGGCGGAGACGGTGAGCTCGTGTACAGGGTCTACAATCAGACGGAAGGCAGTATATGGGTCAAAGCCAATGCGCGCATAATAGGAACATATGAAAACTGTCCGGTCATGGCGGTCACTTACAGCCGCACATCGTCGGCCATGGAGGGACCGGCGCAGCTTCTCGATCTGGCCGGCGCCAATATATATGTAGTAGACCTCATGACGCATGAGATGCTCTATGCCAATGGTCTGGCGCTGAAGTACTGGGGCCAGAGCGATTATGCGGGGAAGTCCTGCTATGAATTTATTTCCGGGAGAAATTCCGCCTGCCCGTGGTGCTCGATAAGCCGTATGGTAAACGGAGAATATCATTCGGAAGCGGAATATGTGGCCCGGGGAGACAGGTGGCTGGCCATAGACTGTATTGAAATGGACTGGTACGGCAGGAAAGCGGCCGCGATTTATATGCGCGATGTCACCAGGATGCACAAGAAGCAGGAACTGCTGGAGTCAGATAAAAATGAGACCGATACGATCATCGGAAGCATTCCCGGCGGCATAGCGGTATTTTCCGACAGGAACGGCAGGCTCAGGCTCGAATACACGAACGACGGGTTCTACCGTCTGCACTGCGGGAGCCGCAAATACTGGGATGCGGTGAGCGATGATCCTGCGGAATGGCTCATTGCTGACGACAGACATCTGTTCGAGGACGAATTCCGTGAAGTCAACAGCGGCAATAAAACAGTCGGCAGCGTATCGTACCGCGTCCTTGGAGAAGACGGCAGGAGACACTGGGTCAACAATCAGTTCAAATATGCATATGAGAAGCAGGGCATAAGATATTATTACGCATCATTCGTCAGTCTGGATGATGAAAAGAAAATAGAGCAGGAAGTCCTGAAGACGCAGAAAATGTATGATGATGCCACGCGTACGGCCAAACTGATCATCTGGACATATGATGCGGAAAAGCATTGTGCGGTAATGCTGCAGAACGGTTATACCCGTACGGTATGTGAAAGCCTCGGCATACCGGAAGTCATCGAAAATGTGCCGCAGTCATTACTGCCGTATGTGAAAGAGGAAGACCGCGGGGTATTCCGCAGGATATATGAGGATATCGACAGCGGGTGTGATGAGGCTTCCGGCGATTTCCGATTTCAGATGCCGGCGCAGGAGGAAATGCAGTTTGAAAGGATGATCCTGAAAAGGATCAGAGACGATCAGGGCGAGGTCCTTACGGTATACGGATACGGCCAGAACATCACTGCGCTGAAGCAGAAAGAAGAAAAATTCAACCGCGCTTATGTGCAGCTGGATAATCCGAATTCGTACGGATCTTTCCATCTGAATCTGTCTAAAAACTGGTGCGGCGACGGGAAAAAGGGCAGCAGTCAAATTTCTTCCGTTCTGAAACTGCAGAAGTCAGCGTCTGTGGACGGGTATTTTGATGATTTTTCCCAGCTGATCGATGACGAGGAGATAAGAGCAAAATTTCACGGTATATTCAACAGAGAAATACTGCTGGAAAAATACAAGAACGGGATCGAATCCGTGTCGATCGAATATCCTGTTTTGTATGCAAACGGGGAAAGACACTGGCGCGAGGGCTTCCTTGATATGATGGAGAATCCTTACAACGGCGATCTGGAGGCGGTAACATATTCCTTTGATATAGATAAAAGGAAGCGGGACGAGCAGATCGTCGACAGGCTGATCAATATCAATTTCGATTATATCGGGCTGATACATCTGGCGACGGGGACTTTTGAATTTGTCAGCAGGAAGCCGTGGGTGCAGACGGGAGAAACAGGAGATATCCTGGATTATGAGGAGTGCCGCAGGTACGTGAGCAGCGGGTTTATCGAGCATGATGAACTCGAATATTTCCTGGGCATTACTGCCATAGATAATATTGCAGGGGAGCTCGCATCCAATGACACATATATTTCGTCTTACACGGAAACAAAGGGCGGCAGGATATCATGCGCGAGGCTCGAATACTGCTGGCTCGATAATTCGCACAGGGACATTCTCGTTTTAAGATCCGACATAACCGAGCTTTATGAAAATGAACAGAGGAAGATCCGCGAGCTGAACAAGGCGAGGATCGAGGCTGAGAAGGCCAGCAGTGCGAAGACTGATTTTGTATCGCGCATAAGTCATGATATCCGCACGCCGATCAGCGCCATTATCGGCATGACGCAGTTCGCGAAAGAGGATATCGATGATAAGGACAAGCTGCGCGAGGACATCGGGAAAATTGAGGCATCCAACACGTTCCTGCTGTCGCTGATCAACGATATCCTCGATATTTCCAAGATAGACAGCGGCAAAATAGAATTGTATCCGGAGCCGTATCCTTTCGACGAGTATATTGAAAAGGTGCGCAGCATGTTCGAACCGCTCTGCGGGCAGCATGGTCTGAAATTCAATATCGAAGTCAGGCGGGAGGCCGGAACTGTCGCTGTGGTCGACAAGGTGCGCCTGAATCAGATAACAATGAACCTGCTTTCGAATGCTGTGAAATATACGCCGGCAGGCGGGACTGTCACATATATTTCGGAAAGCAGGCGCCTCGACGGCGGCATGGTGCGCTGTAAATTCATAGTCAAAGATACCGGTATCGGCATGAGTGAAGAATTTCAGAAAACGATGTTCGATCCGTTCGCCCAGGAAAATAATCCGGATTCGCCGACGGTGACGGGAAGTGGTACCGGTCTGGGGCTTTCGATCGTGAAGAGGATCATCGATCTGATGGGCGGTACCATAGAGGTGAACAGCAGACAGGGTGAAGGAACGGCTGTGACGGTCACGCTCGATCTTCCGCAGGCTGAGCCGGCAGGATCAGCCGGAGGCGGTCAAAAAGCGGGCGGTGGTGCCGCTGAGATCACTCTCACGCGCGCAGCAAAATTCATGCTGGTCGACGATAATATCATCAACCGTGAGATCGCGGTGCGCATCCTGGGAAATATGGGAGCGACAGTTGATCAGGCGGAGAACGGTGCTGTGGCCGCGGAGATGTTCGCGCAGTCCGGCATCGGTGAATACGATGCTGTGCTGATGGATATACAGATGCCGGTAATGAACGGCTACGAGTCGGCTGAAGCTATCCGCGTCATGGAAAGAGAGGACGCTAAAACCGTGCCGATCATCGCCATGACCGCGGACGCCTTTGCGGAGGCTGTTCAGCGCAGCCGCGAGGCCGGGATGAATGACTACATCACCAAGCCAATCGACAGAAATATATTAGTGGAGAAACTGAATAAGTGGATAGGGTGACCGGCAGATTTCAGGCTTTGCAGAACTGCGCATGCTGGACTTTATTCATGAGGACTGTAGACATAAGTATTACTGCTGCACCGGCGAATTCACGCATACTGAACATCTCGCCGACAAAAAAGAAAGCCAGCAGTCCGGAAAAAACAGGTCCCAGTCCGCACAAAAGACCGTAACGTTCGGGTTCTGTATATTGCTGGATCATCGGCTGTATTGCCAGACCGAATGCCGAGCAGATAAGAGCGAGGGCCATGATGATGGCCCATTCGGACATGCTCTGAGGAAGCTGAGGCTTTTCAAATATGAAAGAGCATACGAATGCGGCGGAACCTGCAACTGCAAGCTCAAATATTCCCGCGGCCAGAGCATCGATGCGCCCGGCAAAATGGTCGCAGGTCACTATGTGGACGGCATAAATAAATGCACCGCCCATATACAGCGCCGACCCTCCTGTAAATACAAAACCCGGACGTATCGAGAGAAGGGCGATACCGGACATCGTCATCAGAACAAGCAGACATATTTTGGGTTCGGGAGGCTGCCTGCGGATAAGCGCGTGGATCAGGGGAACGAAGGCGATAGTAGTGCCGGCGATAAAAGCCGCGCCGGAGGAGCTCATTGTTTTTAGGCCGAATATCTGCATAGTCAAAATAGCAAACATCATCAGGCCGAGTATAATACCGGCCTTTATTGTCGTATTATCCATATGCAGGAGGCGGCGTCTGAAAATGATTCCCGCTGCCGCAAATGCTATAAGGAAGCGAAGTGCGATAAGATTGAAAGGACCGATCCCGTTCAGGCCCAGTTTCATAAGCAGGTATGACGAACTTCTCGCCATCACGATCAATGTCAGTATGAATTCTGCTTTTTCTTTCTTCATTTTAAGTACCCGTCCGGATCGTGTCTGATCCGTTGCCTTTATTACAAGGCAAGTATATAATATGCGTAAAGGTGAATAAAGCGAAACATCAACACATATTCTGTGCCGAATTGTCACATAAAGCGAAAGAAGATGAGAATATCATGGATCCTGTAAAATGCGAGGTAATGATCAAAGCCCTGGAGCTCGGAAGTATTTCAGCTGCTGCGGGAGTTCTCGGATATACGCCGTCCGGCGTGAACCGGATGATGAATGCGCTGGAAGCGGAGTGCGGTCTGACTCTGCTGGCCAGAGGCCGCGGAGGTGTGACGCTGACTTCAGAAGGGGAAAAGATATTGCCGGTAATGCGCGAACTTGTCCGCTGGAATGAAACAGCACAACAGGTGAGCGCGGATATACGGGGACTCACCTGCGGCAGGCTGACTGTCGGAACATTGTATAGTATTGCCGCCTGCCGACTGCCGGGAATAATCAGGATGTTCAGCGGAGCATATCCGGACATCACGATCGACATACGGGAAGGCGGACGCAGTCAGATGGAAGCATGGCTGAAGCACCGGGAAGCCGATATCTGTTTTATGAGCGGGGACACCAATGAAGGCTGCTGGACTCCGCTGTACGATGATGAAATGGTGGTCTGGCTGCCGAAAGATCATCCGCTGGCGGGACGAAAACGATTTCCTGTAAGTGCTCTGGCAAAGGAAAAAATCATAAAAATCATGCCCGGCAGTGGAACGAATGCCGAAGAACTGTATGCAGAGGCGGGGGTCACACCAGATGTGATCTATACGACAGCGGACAATTATACTGCGTATTCGATGGTAGCTGCAGGGCTCGGGGTATGCGTGAATAATGCGCTCATGGCAAAAAAATGGCAGGGGGATGTGACCGTCCTGCCATTTGCTCCTGCGTATAAAATATCGATCGGGATAGCCTCCCCGCCGCCCGGAGAAATATCACCTGCGGCGCGGAAGTTTATCGAATTTGCTGTTAAAGAAATTACTGTCGCCTGAAGTGTATATTATTTTACGCTCGTGACTGTCCCTATGAATACCGGCAGATCTGTATGGTTGTCGATGATCGCGTAGACGAACGGTCTGTTCAGGATGACTTTGTGAGGTGTGTAGGCGGATGTCGCATTCATGCCGACGGATGTTGCCGCTCCGGCTCTGGTCCCGTTTTCGTTCACAGTAATGTAAGTTTTATGAAGGACATTGCCGATGCAGAGACCGCCGTTTTTGAGAGTGCCCATTTGGGAAAAATCGGCATTGGCGCTGAAGGCATCCGTTATTCCCATGGACTGCAGAGTGCTGTTCAGATTCTTGGAATACTCACAGCTGAACTTAGGAATGCCGGCTTCAGTGAACAGATTTTTTTCACCGCGGATCATTTTGCGAAATTTCGTTCCCGTCATTCCGGATACATACTGTTTCACTGTCACACCTTTGTCCGGCAGGATGGCGACGAAACTGTAGCCTTTCTTGTACGGCTTGATAAAACCGGTTGAGCGCCCGTCGCTGATATATGACATTTCCTCGGAATACATCATGTCGACAGTCTGCTTCGTGCCGTCTGTGGTTGTGAATTTTGCCTTCGAAACCTGCTCCGCGTCATATTTGTCTTTCCAGACTGCGTCAAAAGAGACTGCATCCAGCAGGTACAGCATGTCGCTGTCGCCGATCGTTTCGATGATCGATGGGATCATGCCGTCTGTCGATTCGGATACCCATTTGTTCATTGCCGGAACAGTTTCTGAATTGGTAAATGATGATTTACAGGCATCGGCGCTGAGATATTTTTTGTTGGTCTGCAGGAATGCATCGTTGACCGTAAGGTCTCCGGTATCGCGGTACCATATCGAATTCGCCGTCTTTATTTTGGCGCTTTTTGATGAGGTGAGCCTGCCTGTCCACCACTGGAGGCAGCGGTCGAGAGTTTTGATCTTCGCTCCGCCGGCCATGACTTTCTGCATCTGCGCAAGCGTGGCGGAACCGCTGCCGGCGCCGTTGCCGGCCATTGTCATCGCGGTGAGCACGGACATCGGAGCGACCATGATACTCCCGTTTTCACCTGCTGTGGTTTTACGGAAAAGCCTGATCGAAAAATTGGCGCTCGCTTTGATGAAAGCTTTCTGCTCCGCTCTGGTAGGAGTTCTGGCTGCGGAAGTACTTGCTGCTGCAGATGAATGCGCGTCAGGCGCATTGATAACACTGCCGGCATGGACAGCCGGGGCGGCCAGCATGCCTGCCGCGGTCAGAAAAGTAAGCATCATTACGGATGTGATTTTGATTATTCTGTTCATATTCTCATCTCCCGTCATCCATCGTATTACAGGAAGGCGCATTGTTCAATATATAAAACTGTCACCTGGTGTTCATGTCGATCTCGTCTATGTGCGTGGACAGCACGGACATGTTGTAGGCAATCTCGGCAAACTGCCGTGAACTGATCGGGAAATCTTCCTCGAGCCATGTGCTCAGCATGCCGATGACGCCGTTGACGGCATAGACGTAACCGTATCTCCGGAGAGTCGGGTTCTTCGCCGCTTCGTTAGCATGGAATTTTTTCAGTACCGTATCGATCAGAAGGTTGTTGAAAGATTTGCTGTCGGACTGCAGAAGCAGGATGCGGAACAGTCTCTGGTTTTCGCGGATATAGTTAAAGAAACGTTCGAGCGTATCAAGAAGCTGATGCTGCGAAGCCAGCGGATCCGCTGCCTCGGATGCGCCCGGCAGCTGTTCGAGAACTTCGTTTTCGATCTTCTGCCTCAGAGAAACTATATCGTCGTAATACATGTAGAATGTGGAACGGTTGACATCTGCAGCTTTGCAGATATCGGTCACGGATATTTTTTCTGAAGGGTACTGCTCGAGCAGTTCCAGATACGCATCCTTGATCATTTTCTTGGTCAATTTGACTCTTCGGTTGTCGGCCATCTCATACCTCGTATAATCATTGAAAAAACATCTTATTTGTGCTGTCATTCCAACACATCGGTTGATTGTGTCGGAAACACATCGTTTTACTAAATACTGTTCGTTGAAAATCCAACAATGTGTTGATATAATTCTAACCAACATATAGTCTGATGTCAACAGGAGTATATAATGCCGAAAAAATTCTATAAGGAAAAACGCTTCAGCAATTACCGCGAGATCATTAATTACAGCGCAAAACAATATAAAGACCGCGCGGCTTTTCAGATAAAGAGGCCGGATGATTCTTACTGCCGCATTTCGTACAGAGAACTGGAAAACAGATATTACACATTGTGCGGGAAATTCCTTGATATGGGATTCCGTCACAGAAGGATCGCAGTCGTCGGCGCCAATTGTTTCGAGTGGGTGCTGTCATATCTCTGCGCTTCGACTGTCGGCTGCGCCGTCCCTCTCGACAAAGAGCTGGGCGCTGAAGACTTGAAAGATTTTATCGAAGCTGCCGGGTGTGATGCGGTCTGCTGCGCAGATAAATATGCCGCTGAGCTTATACCGGTCCTCTCCGGGGAAATGATCTGCATGTCTTTTTCGGAGATCGCAGCTATGTCGGAACTGCACGGATCTTTAGACCGCGCCGAAGTGGACAATATAGATATTCCCCGCGACCGGATGCAGATACTCATATTCACATCGGGGACCACGGGCAATTCCAAGGGCGTATGTCTTTCGCAGTATAATGTATGCTCGAACATATACTCCACGGTCAGCTCGGTGAAAATAAAAACCAAAGATATCACGCTGTCGATTCTGCCGCTGCATCATACATATGAGTGCACGCTGAACTGTCTGCTGATCTTATCGAGAGGCGGAAAGATCACATATTGCCAGAGCCTCAAAAAACTGCCTAAGAACATGGCGGAATACCATCCGACAGTGCTGGTAGTGGTTCCTGCGCTTCTGAAAGTTCTTGATAAACGCATAAAGAATACTATAGCTAAGGAATGTCCTGAAAAATACAGGACCTATTTTGAAAACGAAACACTGGCCGACGCGCTCGGCAGGACACCGTATATAGTCCGCAGAGTCATACGCGCGAAAGTACGCAGGACCCTGGGCGGACAGCTCCGGCTTTTCATCGTCGGCGCCGCCGAACTCGATCCAATGCTGGTAAAAGATTTTGCCGCTCTCGGCATCCGTACGCTTCAGGGATACGGACTTACCGAATGTTCACCTCTCCTGGCGGGGAACAGCGATTTTTACTGGAATGCGGCGTCTACGGGAGTCGCGATGCGCGGCGTGGTGATAAAGATCGATGCTCCGAATGCCGAAGGAGTAGGCGAGATCATAGCCCGCGGCGACAATATCATGCTCGGCTACTATAAGGATGAGGCAGCCAATGAGGCGGTATTCCGCGGAGGCTGGTTTCATACCGGCGATCTCGGATGTATGGATCCCGAAGGTGCGCTTTATATCAAGGGACGCATAAAAAATGTAATAGTGACTGCGAACGGGAAAAACATTTATCCGGAAGAACTGGAAACCCGTCTTTCGCAGCATCCGGAGATCGGTGAAGTGCTCGTTGTCGGATCACAGGACAGAAACGGAGTCTGTGTCAAGGCGAAGATATTACCGAATCTTGATTTCCTGAAGGAAAAACTCGGACACATTCCGACTGCAGAAGATATCCAGTCTGCTGTCCAGAGTGTGATACGCGATGTGAACGATGTGATCCCGAGCTACAAACATATAAAAATGATCGAGATACTGGAGTTCGCACTGGAGAAAACAACCACGCAGAAAATCAAAAGATGCGGCGGAAATCTCCTCTAGCATTGATGTGAAAAGTAATAATCAATAAATATTTAATACCGCTGATTTAGGTCAGCGGTATTATAATGTAAAAAATATTTGCTGTTCAATTCTATTTACTTATATCCAATTGAACGGCGCTTCTTTTATGTGATATAATATTGTCTATGAGTAAATGAACAATTTGATAAAAGAGGCTGAGAATGATTGCTGAGTATAATTTGGAGAAGGCTGCCGCTGATGGCCGCAGTTTAACAGAGCAGATCAATATTGCTGATTTCTGCGATATGCAAAAGTTTGGGAAGATGATAGAAGACTGGGCGAAGAGCACAGGTCTGGCTACTGTCGCAGTCGGAAAAGACGGTGAATATATAAGCGACTGCTATAATTTCACCGCTTTTTGCTATGATCTGACGAGAAAATCTCCGGAAGGTCTCCGCCGGTGCATTGAGTGCGATAAAAAAGGCTCGGGGATATATCTATGCCATGCCGGACTGGTCGACTTTGCCGCGCCGATAACTTTGGAAGACGGGACGATTCTGGGCAGCATCATCGGGGGACAGGTCCTCCCGGAAAAGCCCGATGTGGCCGCCTTCCGCAGAACAGCGAGAGAGCTGGGAATCGATGAAGACGAATACATAACGCAGCTGATGAAGGTGAATATCCGTACACGTGAGGAGATAAAAGCATCGGCGGATCTGCTTGCCAATGTTATCAATATGTTCGTGCGCACGAGTTATGCTGCCCGCATGAATGCGGATTCTCTGCTGGAGAGAGCCGGGATCATTTCCTCGCTCAGTAAGATATATTTTTGCGATTACTATATAGATCTCGAGGCGGACACATTCATGGAACTCGATGTGCCGGAAGCGTTTCGCAGTTATGCTGTTGATTTTGATACCGCATCCGGCATGCTCGGCGATGTGGGCTCTCATTTTGTCGATGCCGATTATAAGGATAGATTCAGTTCATTTACGGATTTTCATACATTGCCGGACAGGCTGCGGGAACGCGAAAGCATTTCGCTCGAGGTGATGAGCAGCGACTACGGCTGGTGTCGGGTGAATCTGATCGCGGTCAGCCGCGGTGCAGCGGGCAATGTTCAGACAGTAATATTCGCGGTGGAAAGCATCCAGGAAGAGAAGGAACGTGATCTCAGGAACCGGCATATTCTCAAGGAAGTAGCGATACAGGCCAACCGCGCCAACAGGGCGAAGTCGGATTTCCTGTCGCGGATGAGTCACGATATCAGGACACCTCTGAACGGAATAATCGGTATGACTCAGATCGCGATGAAGCGGCAGGACCCTGCCGAAATCGATGACTGCCTGACTAAGATAGATTCTTCATCGAGATTCCTGCTCGGACTTGTCAATGATATCCTGGATATGTCCAAGGCCGAAAGCAACGAAATGGAGCTGCATCCCGAGCCGTATACGATCAGCGAGTACAAAGAATATATTGATTCTGTCATCCGTCCTCTCTGCAATGAAAAAGGTCAGAATCTCATTGTGGATGCAGACGGCATAATTGAAGAGCGGATCCCTCTGGCCGATAAACTGCGCATCAATCAGATATTGTTCAACCTGCTTTCGAATGCCGTGAAATACACGCCCGAAGGCGGAAACATCAGATATATAATAAAAAGCCGGCGTCTGCCCGGCGACAGGGTGCGGATAAGCCATGTGATCTCGGATGACGGAATAGGCATGAGCGAGGAATTTCAGGGCCGTATTTTTGAAGCGTTCACACAGGAGCACAGAGACGATTCCTCTGAAAGCAGAGGTTCCGGACTCGGGATGGCTATTACCAAGAAACTGGTAGATCTCATGGGCGGCGACATTTCGGTCAGCAGCACGCTCGGAGAAGGGACGACCTTCACGGTCACTATTGAATTCGACACCGTTGCCGACAGCGGGACCGGATATTACAGCACGCAGTCCGACAGAAATGCGGAGTACGACGATAGGATACTGTATGGGAAACATGTGCTGCTGTGCGAAGACCATCCGCTCAATCAGGAAATCGCCATAACGCTTCTCGAAGAAAAGCACATGATCGTCGAGCTGGCCGAGGACGGACAGCAGGGCCTGGAGAAATTTGCTAATTCTAATGCCGGATTTTACGATCTCATTCTTATGGACATCAGGATGCCGGTAATGAACGGATACGACACGACGAAGGCAATCAGGGATCTCAGCAGAAGCGATGCAAAGACGGTGCCGATAATCGCGATGACGGCGGATGCTTTTACCGACGATATCAGACGGTGCATCGAGGTGGGCATGAACGCTCACATTGCCAAACCGCTTGATACGAAGGACATGTTCAGAACAATAGCGGATGTGATGAAGCTGATCTAGGCGGCGCGGCGCATCCTGTCCTCAGAGGACAGCGAGAACATGCCGTCCAGGAGCATTCCGCATAGTATCATGGCGAAGCCGGCGATCACCATTATCGTCGGTATTTCATGCAGGAAAATTACGCACCATATCGGTCCGAGGATCATTTCCCAGAGAGCGAGCATGGAGGATTTTTGCGGCGCCACATGTTTCAGGCCGGCGTTGTAAAGGCTGTATCCGCCGCCGAGCTGGACGATCCCCAGGAACAGCAGCAGCAGCCAGTTGTGCATGCCTATGCCGGCGACTGCGGTAATATGCACATGCAGGAACGTGAACATGAAAGCTGCGGTCACGAGGTTCGACGCAGAAGTCAGGCCGAGCGGGTTGTCGCCCGCCGCACCTTTCGAGAAGTACGATAATCCGGCGAAGAAGAAACTTTCCGAGGCAGCCATGATCATGCCCGCCGCGCTGTAGGCGCCGCCGCGTCCCGAAAGCATGAACAGGAGCACGCCCATTACTACGACTGCGACCGGCAGGATACTGCGCGCATTGAGCGAGGATTTCTGCTGTATTACGGCAATAATGAATAGCCAGATCATCGCGGTGTACTGCATCCCGACAGCGATGGCGGTCGGCACGAGCTTCAGCGCAAGGATGAGGCAGATGGTGTTGCCCGTGTAACAGATAATGTAACTAATGAGGCTTTTGCTGAAATGAAGTTTGAATTGGAAAATGAACGGTGACAGGCATATCCCGGCGATCAGCGACCTCATGGCACATACGAGCATCGTATCCATCTCCATGCTTTTAACGAAAGGAGCGTTCAGGCTCCAGCATACGGCGCCAGCGACCACCAGCCATTCACTTTTATTTTTCATTTGCATTACCGCCTTTACAATCAGTGTTATTTATGATAAACTAAACGTGTTTAAAATCTAAACGCGTTTACATTATGCTTCGCGTTGGAAGATTTGTCAATAGTTCCGGAGAGAAAAATGGAAAAAGAATTAAGTGTCAAGCATAAAAGGACGATGGCGTTTATTATCGAAGCCGCGTCTGATGTCATGGAAAATGAGGGGGAGAGCAGGTGCACGATGAGGCAGATCGCCGACCGGGCGGGATACAATGTTGCGACCCTTTACAATTATTTCACGGATCAGGATCACCTGATGATGTATGCGTCGGTGAAATATATTTCGGCTTATGCGGATGATCTGGACCGGGCGCTGGCACGTGAAAAAGATCCGCTGGTGCGGTATAAGACGTTGTATGATGTGTTCCTGAAGCATGCCTTTGCGCGGCCGGCGGTGTTCTATAATCTGTTTTACGGACCGTACAGACAGGAACTGGAGAAAGTCATGCATGAATACTCGGAAATTTTCCCGGGTTTTCTCGACGGATATGACGAGCACGTCCGGGCAGTAATGCTCGAGGGCGATATCTACAGGCGTGACAAGGTCATGATCGATGCGGCGGTCAGCGCCGGCGAGATAGACGAGGGTTCACGGCGGCCGATAATGGTGATTCTTTCAAGATCGGTGCAGAGCCTGCTGCAGGATTACATCGCGGGCTCGTTCGGCTATACTGCCGAAGATCAGAAAGCCAAGTTCAGGGAGATATTCGAATATCTCCTGCAGACGGGAAAGAAATAAAACGGGAAGGTACTGATTATGGATATTTTTGAGGAATATGATTTTTTCCGCTGCTTCAGGGAGATCAGCGGCGTGCCGAGAAAGACGACGGATGAAGCAAAGATAAGCGATCATCTGAAAAATTACTGCGAGGGTCTCGGACTGGAAACAGTGCAGGATCTTCACGGCAATGTCATTGCACGGAAGGCGGCTTCCGCGGGATATGAGGCTGCGCCGCCGGTGGTGCTGCAGGCGCATATGGATATGGTATATGAGAAAAGTGCGGCTTCCTCTCACGTCTACGGCCGTGATCCGCTGCCTCTGGAAATCACAGGCGATCTCCTTTCCACGGGCGGCGAGACCACGCTGGGCGCGGATAACGGGATCGGCGCGGCGTATATAATGGCTCTGCTGGCTGACAGCGAGCTGCAGCATCCGGCACTCGAAGCGGTCTTCACGACTCGCGAGGAAGAGGACTTCGGCGGGGCGGACGGCCTGGCAGGAGATGCGGTGCGCGGCAGGATGCTTATCAATCTCGATCATGGCGTTGATCACCAGATCGTCTGCGGAAGCTGCGGCGGGACTGCCATGAGATTCGTGATCCCCGGTGAACGTGAAAAGATCTGCGGCGGTCAGGCTGTATATAAGGTGACGTGCGGCGGTCTGCCGGGCGGCCATTCAGGTGAGGATATCGACAGGGGGATCGCCAGTGCAGTAATGCTGCTGGGCAGACTTCTGGACGGGCTTTCGTCGGACTATGGGGCGCGTCTCATGTCGATCAGCGGCGGCACGAGCAGATCCGCAATATCGAGGAGCGCCGAAATGATGATCGCTGTGCCTGACGCGGCGGATATCGAAAATGCGGTCGGTGATTTTGAAACTTCGGTAAAGCGTGAATATGAGGCGTCATGCCCGCTGCTCAGCATATCCGCTGTACGGATATTTGACATTTTTGCGGATTCTGACACATACACGCGCGAAACTTCAGAGAAAGTCGTCCGCGCACTATATCTGATCCCGACCGGAATAATAGAAATGAACGGAAAATTCCGCGGCATAGTGAACAGTTCGAATAATATCGGCACAGTGCGCAGCTGCCCGGAAAATATAGAAATGGTCAATGAGATCAGAGCCGCGTATAAATCGTCGCTCGATGAGATATGCAGGAGGATCGAAATCATCGCCGGCATGCTGGGCTGCTCGACTGAAAAATTCTCCGGATATCCGGGCTGGGAATTCGCCGAAGATTCAAAGCTTCGCGCAATTGCCGCCGATGTTTACCGCAGGATGTTCGGCCGCGATCCGGAAGAGGTCGTGCTGCACGCCGGTATAGAGTGCGGCTGCCTCGCGGAAAAATACCCGGGACTCGAAGCGATATCGATCGGTCCGAATATCAGCAATATGCATTCGCCGTCGGAGTCGCTGGAAATAAGCAGCGCGGTGAGGATGTACGGATATCTCAGAGAAGTGCTGAAAGCCATGCGGTGATCGTGGTATGACGGCATCAGAGCAGGTCCGGCAGCGCTTTATGGGAAGTTGAGATACATATAAGATGACTTAAAAATGCCACCGTATGCTGTATGGAGCAGCTGCGGTGGTGTTTGATCATTCGTGTGAGAATATGCGCAGATATTTGTTCTAGGTATCAGCGTCCAGAGAGCCGACAAGCAACATGTTATATTTTTTAACAGTATTGAGCTCTTCTTTGGAAAAAAGGATGTCGTTCATTATGGTATTTGTATCCTGGATTATAGAAGGAGAGATGATTGCTTTCAATGCTATGTTGCCAAAAGGCCGTTCCGAGAATCCCATCAGCATGCCTGTGGCAGCGGAAGAATGACTCAGCGGATTAATGATAGTCAGCTGGATCTTTTCTACAGGATTTATTTCGTTGGTAAAATTCAAATGCGTAATAATATCAAAGTACTGCATGGTGCCTTTGTAGTAATGCCGGCATTTACTCGGGAAATCATAATCAGTAATTCCTGCAAAAAAGTGTGCATTGATTTCAGGAAGGGATGGATCTTCACACTCGAATGAAATCACTGAACATGTCACGGACTTTCTCCGTCCGTCATAATAGTATGCGTATAGAATTCCATCTTTATAAAACTCGGAATTGGTATATATCGCATTGCTGATAACGGTTTTGGGATGATAATCCAGCAGTACGGCCGGATTGATGCATAATGCTTCTGCAATCTCGACTATTGTCACGATATCCAGCGTGATCGTTCCCTTTTCGTATTTTGAAATTGCGGACTTGCTTTTATTTACAAGCTCAGCAAGTTCGCCGAGCGTCATGCCCCGCAGCTTCCGGAAATATTTTAACCGGGTCCCTATCTGCTGTTGTATATTATCCATATCTGCCTCGTGTTTATCTGGTATTGGCAATAATAATCACCATAAAACCCTGCAATGTTAAAAAGATATCACATGTTGCATATAAATGTAATATTTTTTGATTTTCGGGCAAAAACAAAGAATATAAACTACAATATCAGAATATTCTCAATATTTTTTCCTTTGAATCATGTTACACCCAAAAAAGTTGACTGTCAAGCAACTTCACTTTTTTGCTTTAATTATTTGTACGAATTAAAATGAAGCAACATTAAATCAAATAGTTAGCTTAAGGAGGTTTTAACATGTTTGAGATGAAAGACGAATGGCTTGCTGCTGATAAAGTGAAAAGAGAAGATTATACTAAAGTACTGGATATAGGAAAAGAATTTCTTTACCTTAGTTATGCTGACTGTAAAAATACCGGTACTACTGAACCGGAAATTATAGCGGCTACAGAACAGGGAATGATAGATTACTCGAAGAGAGTATGTGAAATGCCTGCTAAAATAGGTATCCATCCGATGCCGGATTCTCTGATGCACGCTATGCCTGCATATATGCCTGAACAATATGCATGCGGCATCAAATGGGGCTCGAATTTCCCGACAAATAAAAAGATGTTTAACGTTTCGTCGACAAACTGCCAGATCATTTACAATGACGTACTGACAGGCTGGCCTCTGGCAATCATGGATGCATCGTGGATAACCGAACTGAGAACGCCGGCTACAGCTATTGTAGGCATCAAATATGGCGGCAATCTTGATTCAACAACATGGGGCATGATAGGATGCGGCATTCAGGGAAGAAATAATGTAAGAATGATCAAGCATATCCTTAAGAAACTGGAAACAATATATATCTATGATGTAGTTGAGGAGGCTATGGACTATCTTATTGAAGTAGATCAGCCTTTAGTAGATGCCAAGATCGTAAAGTGTCATAGCTATGAAGAAATAGTAAAGAGTGCACAGATCCTTACATCTGCTACACCTATTGCACATGTTCCTAACCCGCCGGTAAAGGATGAGTGGGTAAGTAAGGGGCAGACACTTATATGTCTTGACTGCCATACCGTATATGCGGATTCTATTTACAAGAGAGCAGATAAATATTATCAGGACAGTGTGCCTGAGCATGAACTGCTCCAGACATATGGAACATATCCTTGGGGATTCCCGACAATAACCGGAGAAACCGGAGCTATGGCTGCGGGGCTGGTGCCGGGCAGAGAGAGCAAGGACGAGCTCGTCATAGTAAATAATGTCGGCATGGCATCAGAAGATATGATGTGCGCAAAGATTATCTTTGACAGAGCAATCGAAAACGGCATTGGCACAAAGCTGCCGCTTTAATAAACAATCAGACTGTCTGAGGTTTTCACTCTTTAAGTATATTCTGACGGATGGGGCGCTGTTAAGGCGCCCCAAAGTTGCAGGGGAAAATTATTCAACGGAATCCGAAAGGAATATTGGGATTAGAGATTGATTGTCTTGTTTAACCATATTTGTAAATTAAGTTATATTTGAAAGAGAATAAGATAAATTGCGGAAGAAAGAAGGGGGCCGCATCAGGATTCGGATATATTATTACATTGGCCTGTTCCAGCAGAAAATTCGGCAATATGTGGAGGTCCAATTTTCTTACAGGATGCATGGGCGGAGGTTGATATCTGATTCGGAATAATGTGCAACACATGACAATAATTACTGATAACTCACATAGCACTGCACAGCCGTAAAATAATGCAATGCTATGTGAGTGTTGTTTAATAACAGGTGATAAATTTGGATATAACAGAAAAAAATACGGAACATATGGTAAAGAAGATGCTTGGCGGAGATATAGCGCTGATCCTGGTACTGCTTGCAGCGGTATGGGGAGTCGTGCTGACGGTACTGCTGAAGGTTATTGCGATCACTGGAGGCACAACAGTGAAGGGGGTTCTTGTCGCCGTATCCGTTATCGCCTGCGGTACATTGACCTGGGGCATGACAATGGTGATAAAGCATCTGATTTCAAAAAAGGATGAAATATATAGAGAAGATATCAAGTATCAGAATAAGAAAGGATGAAACAGACGATGGGAGGAATACTGGGCAAATCGGGAAACAGAGGGATAGCCTCAATAGTGTTTGATGTGTCATTTATCATGGCATTATGTTTTGCAGTATTGCTGGTGACGATGCTGATCCAGTCAGATATGGCTGGATATCAGTCAGCGGGATATGTGATAACAGTACGCAGCATAGCGGCAGTCGTTGTATACCTGGTAGTGTATTTGATTATTACGGTGAAGAAGAGCAGGAAAGAACTGGCAGAGATAGAAGAGATAGCTTATGCGGATGAACAGAAAGAGAAATTTTAGCTATGTTAACGGTTATGAATTATGCGGCCTGGGGGCTGTGTGTACTGTTTGTGGTACTGTTCGTGATCGATATCGTTAAAACTGAAAAAGCAGGTAAAAAACAGACATGAGCGATGAGAAACGAAAGGATCAGGAAACAAAAGGCGAGGTGCTTTCGCGCGTCCTCGGCCCGATGCATATATGGGCGCTCGGCGTCGGCATAGTCCTTGTAGGTGAATTCATGGGCTGGAATTTCACGATAGCCAAGGGTGGATCGATCGGATCGCTGGCAGCGCTC